>NZ_JBHVPN010000003.1:89898-362829 GCF_042887255.1 Gottfriedia sp. NPDC057948 | reverse complement strand
GATATCTCAGCAGTACCTATTTTGAAGAAAGAAACACATTTACCAGTAGTTGTAGATGTTACCCATTCAACAGGTCGTAAGGACTTATTATTACCGACAGCAAAAGCAGCATTAGCAATTGGAGCAGATGCAGTAATGGCTGAAGTACACCCTGATCCAGCAGTTGCTTTATCAGATTCAGCTCAACAAATGAATATTCCACAATTTGAAGAATTCATGTTTGAGTTAAAAGACTTCCGTGCAAAGCTTCAATCATAGTAAAATTTTCTACTAAAAGAGAGCGGTGAAATTAAAAACGACCTTATAAATGGTACAGATTAATCGAAAGACTCAAATGCCTTAGCAATGAGAATGGTTCATGATAAAAAAATTGAATAGAGTGTTGGATGAAATCTCGGTACAGCTTAAAGACTGTGCCGAGAAGGCTCATCGAATCAGTTTTTCTTGTTTTGAAATATTGCTAAAAAGATTGCACAATCAAAATGTTGAAAATTAGGTTTTACTACTGAATAATTCATTTTTTTGAAAAAAAACAAAAAAGTGCCCAAATATGGCTCTTTTTTAATATTAAATACAGAATAGGTTGTGCTATAGTAGTAACTAAATAATTTTAAACTTACATAAAGAGAAGGTGTTGAAATGCGTTATTTAACAGCTGGTGAATCACATGGTCCACAATTAACTACAATTATTGAAGGCGTACCAGCAGGCTTGCCAATTTTAGCAGAAGAAATAAATGTTGAACTTCGTAGACGTCAAGGTGGATATGGAAGAGGGCGTAGAATGCAAATAGAAAAGGATACTGCTCAAATTACTAGCGGTGTTCGACATGGTTATACATTAGGCTCTCCTATCGCATTGGTTGTTGAAAATAACGACTTTAAACATTGGACTAATATTATGGGTCCTGAACCTTTGGACAATCTAGAATACGAAGGAAAAAGAAGCATTACAAAACCACGACCAGGGCATGCCGATTTAAATGGAGCTATAAAATATGGTTTTAGAGATGTGAGGAATGTTTTAGAGCGATCTTCAGCTCGTGAAACGACTGTACGTGTTGCAGCTGGAGCAGTTGCAAAAAAATTGTTGAGTGAGCTAGGAATCTCAATTGCAAGCCATGTTATTGAAATTGGTGGCGTTAAAGCAAAAAATCTAGACTATCAAAATGTAGAAGACTTACATAATAGAGCTGAAAACTCGGAAGTAAGATGTATTGACGCTGAAGCTACAGAAAACATGAAATCATTAATTGATGATGCAAAACAAAAAGGAGATTCAGTTGGTGGGATTGTAGAAGTTGTTGTTGAAGGTATGCCAGCTGGTGTTGGTAGCTACGTTCATTATGACAGAAAGCTAGACTCAAAAATTGCAGGTGCAATCGTAAGCATTAACGCCTTTAAAGGTGTAGAATTCGGCATCGGGTTTGAAGCTGGCTCACTACCAGGAAGTGAAGTTCATGATGAAATTGCATATTCAGAAGAACAAGGCTACTACCGATTATCGAACCGTGCTGGCGGTTTTGAGGGCGGTATGACAACTGGTATGCCAATTGTCGTTCGAGCAGTAATGAAGCCTATCCCAACGCTTTACAAGCCGCTAAAGAGCGTTGATATTGAAACAAAGGAAGTTTATGAAGCTAGTATCGAACGTTCTGATAGCTGTGCTGTTCCTGCAGCAAGTGTCGTAGCAGAGCATATTGTTGCTTGGGAAGTTGCAAAAGCAATTATTGAACAATTTGAATCAGATCAACTTGAGCGTTTAAAACGTAATATTGAAGATTTCCGTGAGTATGCGAGGAATTTTTAATGAATGTGATAACTGTAAATACAAGCTCTAAACAATACGATGTTTGTATAGGGTTTGGAGTATTGAGTGAACTACAGTCAAAGTTGGACAGCTTAGTTCCTAAAGTTTCCAAAATACTAATCATTACAGATGATCAAGTTGCTCCACTTTATTTAGAAGAAGTACTACTAAATTGTAGTAAAAAAAATAAAATTGAACACTTTATCATTCCACATGGTGAAAAAAGTAAGAGTTTTGCTATATACGAAAATTGTTTAACCTATTGTTTTGATGTCCAATTAGATCGTAATAGTTTAATAATTGCTTTAGGTGGGGGAGTAGTTGGTGATTTAGCAGGATTTGTTGCTGCTACTTATATGCGTGGTATTCGTTTTATCCAATTACCTACTACTTTACTAGCCCACGATAGTGCTATAGGTGGTAAAGTAGCTATAAACCTTCCAAAAGCTAAAAATATAGTTGGCGCATTTTATCAGCCGGAATTAGTATTGTATGAATTAAATTTTTTAACTACTTTGCCAATAGAGGAATGGAGATCAGGTTTTGCTGAAATTAGTAAGGAAGCTATGATTTCTTCTAACGACAATTTAAATTGGTTAATGGATCATATTCTTTCACTTGAAGAGTTAGATGATGAGTTAGTTGAAAAATGTGTGACAATGGGAATAAGGGTAAAAAATGAACTTGTATCCAAGGACGAAAGAGAAACTGGAGAAAGAGCATTTTTAAACTTAGGCCATACACTTGGGCATGCAATTGAAGCTTATTTAGGCTATGCTAAAACAACTCATGGTGAAGCAATTGCCTTTGGAACTTTATTTTCAATCTATTTAAGTGAACAGTTCTTTAAGGTTGACTTAAGATTTAATGAGATCTTAAATTGGTATAATCGATTGAATTATCCTGTTTATTCAAAATTAGAATTAGAACCAATTTTAAATCTAATGAAACAAGATAAGAAAAATATCGATTTGAAAATAAAATATATAATCTTAAAAAGTTTTGGGGATCCAGTGATTTGTGAATTAGAGGAAGACTTTATAAAAGAAAATTTAGATCGTTTTTTAAAACAAATAATTTCATAATACTTACCTGAAAATGGTGTTTTGATCAAAAGTTAAATCAAAATATCATTTTCTTTTTCTAAATTAGGCTAACTAAACCAATAAAAATGAAAATCATAGGACAATTCGTCGAATAGAATTTCAGAGAAAATAAAGGTTTGATTTAATAAAAAATGGAATGTAAATACATATAGAAAGGTTAGATAAGGTGAATATGATGAGAAATTCCCAGTTAGAAAAAATCCGTTTAGTTGGTGATGTGACAATTCCAGGAGATAAATCAATATCTCATAGAGCAATTATGTTTGGATCATTAGCGAAAGGGACTACAAAAATTACTAACTTTCTATTAGGTGAAGATTGTTTAAGTACGATTGCGTGTTTTAGAAAATTAGGTGTACAAATCGAAGTATCAGAAGATGAAGTAGTCGTTTATGGTAAAGGGATTGAAGGACTTAAAGAGGCACATGAAGTACTTGATGTAGGAAATTCGGGAACAACAGCAAGATTAATGATGGGAATATTAAGTGGTTTACCTTTCCATTCAGTTATTATTGGTGATGAATCCATTGGTAAAAGACCAATGAAACGAGTTACAAAACCTTTAAAAATGATGGGAACTTCTATAGATGGACGTGAAGACGCTACATATACACCTATTTCTATTAGAGGAGGTTCACTGAATAGTATTTCTTATGCTTCTCCTGTTTCAAGTGCACAAGTTAAATCTTCAATTTTACTAGCTGGTTTATTCGCAAAAGGAACAACGACTGTGACTGAACCAGAAAAGTCTCGTGACCATACTGAAAGAATGCTAAATGCATTTGGATGTGAGTTAGTAGTTGATGGAAACAAAGTCTCGATTAATGGAAACCAAGAATTAACTGCAACAGATGTTATTGTACCAGGGGACATTTCATCAGCTGCATTTTTCTTAGTAGCAGGTTCGATTGTTCCTAATAGCGAAATATTGTTGAAAAATGTAGGGGTAAACCCTACCAGAACAGGGATATTAACAGTTCTAGAAAGAATGGGCGCCAATATTACTTTAGAGGATGAAAAAGTTGTAAACGGAGAACCAATCGCGAATATAAGAGTGAAATCATCCAATTTAAAATCAACTGTAATCGGTGGGTCTGAAATTCCTACATGTATCGATGAGTTACCAATCTTGGCCTTAGCAGCAGCTTTAGCAGATGGAGAGACCATTATTAAGGATGCTGAAGAGTTAAGAGTAAAGGAAACGGATCGTATCCAGACTGTTGTTACAGAACTTACAAATCTTGGTGTAAGCATTGAAGCAACAAAAGATGGTATGATTATACAAGGGAATAGTTCTTTAATAGGTGCTAATGTAAATTCACATGGAGATCATCGAATGGGAATGATGCTTTCAATTGCTGCATTACTTGCTAAAGGTGATACAATTATTGAAAATACAGAATGTATTGCTGTATCTTTTCCGAACTTTAAAGAGCAATTAAATGAATTAATTAAGTAGTCATATGAGGTGTAAGAATGAGTTTAAACGAAGCTGTTCAGTTAATAGAGAACGGTCATACTGAAAAGGGATTAGATTTATTAAGAAAGAATTTAAAAAGCGCTAACGATGAAGAAAAATACGAAGCAGCACTTCTTTTTCAATCATTAGGATTTGTGGAAGATGCGAAAAATATCATTGAAGATTTAGCTTACTTATATGATGACGACGATGATCTTAAAATAATGTATGCAGAAATATTGTTGGATCTTGATTTAGAAGACGACGCTTTAGAAATTTTACTTGCCATAAAAGATGAGAGTGAAAGTCGAGTTCAAGCACTATTATTAATGGCTGATCTATATCAAGTTCAAGGTCTTGATGAAGTAGCTGAACAAAAATTATTTGAAGCAAAAAGAATTTTACCGAAGGAACCTGTAGTAGATTTTGCACTAGGGGAGTATTATTTTAGTAAATATGATTATAAAAAAGCTATTCCATTTTACGAAAAACTTGCTAATCAAGAAATTGAAGTGAGTGGAGTAAATAAAGATTTAAGACTTGCTGAATGTTTAAGTGCTGAAGGTGAATGGGAAGATGCAATTTCCTATTATGAAAAAGGAATTCAGAAAACAAAAGACTTCCATACACTATTAGGATATGGCATTACACTATTTCAAGCTGAACGTTATGCAGCCTCAATTCCAGTTTTCGAGGAAGCAATATTCTTTGATCCTGAATATTTAGTGGCACATTTATGGCTAAGTAAAGCACATGATCTTGAAGGCCAAATTGAAGAAGGCTATGATATATTACAAAAAGCTTTACTTGTTGATGAAACAAATGTAGAATGCCTTTTATCAGCAGCAAAATTAGCTCGTAAATTGAAGAATTTAGATGCAAGTAAAAAACATTTACAGGAAGCATTAATTTATGATCCTTCTCTAATTGAGGCAGTGCAGTTATTAGTCGGAATTCTTTTCGAAGAAGAAGATTTCGATGACATAATTAGTACAATTGAACTAGCAATTGAGCATGGAGCTTCAGATCCTCATTTTAATTGGGACTTAGGTAAAGCATATTATGGAAATGAAAATTATGAATTGGCATTAAATCAATATCGTCTAGCATATAATGACTTTAACCAGGAAATTTCCTTCTTAAAGGAATACGGAGACCTATTGTTTGAAGAAGGCTTAGTACAAGAAGCAAAAGAGGTTTACAGTAAACTTGTAGACGATGAGTATCTACAGGAAGAAGTAAGAGAGCGTCTTGAAAGAATAAATGAAATTCTGTAGTTTTCTTTATTCAGAAAAGGGGACAAATTTTAAGGACAGAGGAGGGATTTAATAATGGCAACCCCTGTATCTGTGAATGAGAAGAAAGATTTTGTTAAGTGGTTTCTAAGTAATTTCCAGTTAAAGCAAAGAGAATGTGTTTGGATTTTAAATTACCTAATGAGCCATGACTATTTAATGAAAAAGGTTCATTTCGTAGAACAGTCTAAATATTGTCCACGCGGGTTAGTGATGTCGACAAACTGTGTTAAAGAGGTCCCATTTCATTTTTATAAACAAAATGTTATGACGACGGATGCAGAGAAATCATTTCACGATATTCGACTAAATAGGGATGAGGATATTTATATCCAACTCAATTTTAAATCTTCTTTTCAATATCCAATGTTTGTTTCAGTTTTAGAAGAGAACCCACATATACCAAAAAACTTAAATAGTAACGAAAAAGATCGCGTAATTGCTGAAAAGCTATTGTCAGATTCAATTATTAATTTCCAAAAAGACAGATTGATGAAAATGATTGACGAAGCTCTAGATAAACAAGACAAAAAGCTTTTCCAAGAATTAACTAAGCAACTGAATTCATTAGTTTAATGTTAATCTGAAAAAAGTCCTCATTATGGGGGCTTTTTTACTGTTGAAAAGGTATTTGCTAATTGAACACAATTAAATTTTATTGTTAAATAAGATATGTGGGGTTAATTTCCATTTTAGTACCTTCTCTTTAAAGTGTGGACAGATTCATGATCTTAATCATTCGATGCAATTCTAGTAGGTCCTTAGACTTCTGGTGTATTCCAAAGGAGTCGAGCGTATCGATTAACTTTTACAAGTTAAAAATTAAAGTTTGTATACTTAAGATTAGCAAATTCCTCATAAAAAAATACTCATATAAAAAAATGGTAAAAAAGTCACTTAACATAGAAAGATTTTTGAAATATTGATTGATCTGATAGAAATATATGCTTCGTAATGGTTCGAAGTTCAACTGAATTTTTTATACTAATCAGTAAACTGTTTATGGGATTACTGAGTTGATTACAAAGATCTCTTTCCATTGACTGAAAAATCCAATATTAGCGGGCTTTTTTTCTTTCTTAAAATAGTAATGTATGGTTAAATGGAAAATAGAAATTTGTTCACAAAAATTTCACAATTATAAATAAATTATTTTAATAGAAAGAGGTAATTTTGATGAAATGGACAACTAATGAATTAAATCAAGTTATTGAGAATCTGGAATACATCGATACGATCATTATTCCACTTTGTCCTGTTTCTTTGAAAAAAGAAAATATTGGTCTAGCCGAGCAAAGAGAGGACTTAATAATTCTTACTTCAGAACTTGAACGTACATATAAAGGGAGAGTTGTAATCGCTCCGGAATTTACTTATTTACCTGAAGATTCTAATAAAATAAGCCGATTAAAAGCTTGGAATGAAGAGTTTAAAGCTAGTGGGATTAAGCATGTTTTTTATTTAACATGTGATTTTGATTGGAGACAGTCAGAAGCTGAAATGGATCAATCATTAATTTGGTTACCTAATTTAAATATCAATAGCTTAGATGAATCATCACAACGTGTAATAGTAGATAAACAATTATCTCACATAAATGCATTATTTTCTAAAATATGGGGATAAAAATAAAAACAACATTATTACTATGATTATTATTAGGATATTATTGACCTTCTAAATTTGTTATTATATTATGAAAGTGTCCTAGTTTTATTATTATAGCTGTTGTCCGTACAGGAGTACTTGTGATAGAGGGGGGAATTTTCATGAGTGAAAAGGTTTCAAGACGCCAGTTTTTAAACTACACTTTAACAGGTGTAGGCGGCTTTATGGCGGCAGGAATGCTAATGCCATTGGCTCGTTTTGCCATTGACCCAGTTTTACAAAAAGAAGAAGCTGGAGCAATGGTGCAAGTTGGACTAGTTAAAGATTTAACGACTGACCCAAAACGCTTTGACTTTAAAGTTAAGCAGGTAGATGGTTGGGTTAAATCTGACGCGTCACACATTGCATGGGTGTACAAGAATTCAAATGGAGACATCGTAGCGTTATCACCTACTTGTAAGCATTTAGGCTGTACAGTTGGTTGGAACGACAATAAAGATTTTCCAAATCAATTCTTCTGTCCATGTCATGGCGGTCGTTACCATAAGGATGGTAAAAACATTAAAGGTACACCACCGCTTGGTCCACTAGACAACTATGCAGTAAAAGTGAAAGGTGATTCTTTCTATCTTGGTAAACTACAACCAAATACAGGAGGTAAATAATCGTGCTTAACAAAATTTACGACTGGGTAGATGAGCGATTAGAAATTACGCCTCTTTGGAGAGATATCGCTGATCATGAAGTACCAGAGCACGTTAATCCAGCACACCATTTTTCAGCATTCGTATATTGCTTCGGTGGATTAACATTTTTCGTTACAGTAATTCAAATTTTATCTGGAATGTTCTTAACAATGTACTATGTTCCAGATATCAAAAATGCATGGGAATCAGTTTATTACTTACAAAACAACGTTGCATACGGACAAATCGTTCGTGGTATGCATCACTGGGGTGCAAGTTTAGTAATTGTTATGATGTTTTTACATACTTTACGTGTATTCTTCCAAGGCGCATATAAAAAGCCTCGTGAGCTTAACTGGGTTGTAGGGGTTTTAATCTTCTTCGTAATGCTTGGATTAGGCTTTACAGGATATTTATTACCTTGGGATATGAAAGCGTTATTTGCGACTAAAGTAGGTCTGCAAATTGCTGAACAAACACCATTTATTGGTAAGCAAGTGAAAACGTTAATTGCAGGTAATCCGGAAATCATCGGTGCACAAACATTAACTCGTTTCTTCGCAATCCATGTATTCTTCTTACCTGGTGCTTTACTTGCTCTTATGGGTGCCCATTTCTTAATTATTCGTAAGCAAGGTATTTCAGGTCCACTATAAGATTTAGTGCATGGGGCTTTAGTAAAAATGACTAAAGTGTGTCGAAATAAAGGAGGGAGAACATGCATCGCGGTAAAGGAATGAAATTTGTAGGTGACTCACGTGTACCTGCAATGGCAGGACGTAAACCTAATGTACCAAAGGATTATTCAGAATATCCTGGTAAAACTGAAGCATTCTGGCCAAACTTCTTATTAAAAGAATGGATGGTAGGAGCAGTTTTCTTAATTGGATACTTAACATTAACAATTGCACATCCATCTCCACTTGAGAGGGTTGCAGATCCAACTGATACTGGCTATACGCCACTACCAGACTGGTATTTCTTATTCTTATATCAATTCTTAAAATATAGCTATGCTTCTGGTGACTATAACGTAATTGGTGCTTTCGTAATTCCTGGATTAGCATTTGGTGGCTTATTATTAGCGCCATTCTTAGATCGTAGTCCACATAGAAAACCAATTAAACGTCCATTAGCTACAGGATTTATGTTATTAGCTTTATCTGGTGTAATTTATTTAACATGGGAAGCTGCGGCTCACCATGACTGGAAAAAACAAAAAGAACAAGGTAAAATCCGTACTTTTGTTGAATTAAATAAAGAAGATCCAGCATATAAACTATTGCAAAAAAATACTTGTGTATCTTGTCATGGCGATAATCTTGAAGGTGGCGCAGCAGCTCCAAGTCTTCAAAATAATGGTTTAAAACCTGAAGAAATCGCTCATATCGCAAGAAACGGTCGAAAAGCGATGCCATCTGGCGTATTTAAAGGTACTGACGCTGAACTTAAAGTGCTAGCTGAATTCGTTTCAAAAGCAGGTAAAACAGAGTAATTAAAAGAGAGTCGAATTTTCGACTCTTTTTTTCATGTTGTATTGTATACTGAAATAATAACATGTAAAAAATGTGATGATACATATAAATTGTGAACTTTGTGTTATAAATTTATAAAATCTCCTCAGTGAAAGTGAGATGAAGTGAAATAGTGAACATACTCTACAGTATGCTACGGCTTAAACCTAACTTAATTGCTTTATTTATCATAAATGTACTTGGAACAATCTACGGATACTATTGGTATCGATCTCAACTTGATTTTACTCCTGGTTGGTTAAAAATATTTGTACCTGATAGTCCAACTGCATCATTATTTTTTTGTATTGTATTGCTACTGTTCATCCTAAATAAACGGAATGGATTAATAGAGGCACTAGCATATGTAAGCTTGATGAAATATGGAATATGGGCAGTGTTGATGAATGGAATGGTTCTTTATTTATCAGGTGGACTTGATGCGGTTGCATACTTATTAATTTTTTCGCATGGTGCTATGGCGATCCAGGCTGTTTTGTATGCACCGACATTTAAAGTTAAAAAATGGCACTTGACAGTTGCTAGTATTTGGATCTTACAAGATCTTATTTTAGACTATGTTTTTGGAACAATGCCAGAATACTATATGCTTTCTGATTACAGAATTTGGATTGCTTTAGTGACATTTTGGTTAACTATATTTGTTATTTTAATCGCTTATTACCAGTTAATTTTTAAAAATAGAGCTCGTGCTTGAACAAGTTCTAATCTTGTCCTTTCTCTCATAATTATTAGTAGTTATGAGGGAGGGGTTTGATGAAAAAGTTAATTGCGGGGATAAGCGTTTTTTTTATTTTCTTTTCATTCAATACCGTAAAAGGGTACGCTAAAATAGATCAAGAAACTTCGTTAATTGAACAATCGCTCTCTTTAGTACAAGATGGTGATTATATTCATGGCGCAAATTTATTAGAACAATTAGAATCTAAGTATATGGCGTCAGCAAAAAAGAATAAGGATTTCACACCAAAGGAGTTAGAAACCATTTCAGTTACTTTTCAAAATGCGCTTGTATCTTTAACAAATGATGCAATTGATCCACAAGAAAAAGTTGCCGATGTACTTGGTTTGAGATTATTGATTGATGCTGGAGAAACGACTATGCAGCCGATGTGGAAGGAAATGAAAAAGTCAGTTATGACCCCACTACAGAATATGGAGTCAGCATATAAACGAGGTAATTCTGAAGCATATGAAACGCAATTAAATCAATTCTTACATCAATTTGAGATTATTTATCCAAGTCTTATCATGGACCTTCCATATGATGAAGTAAAAAAAATAAATTCACTTGTTTCGTTTTTAGATGATTATCGTATTAACCAAGAATCTATACCGGCTTTTCAACAAAAGTTGGATGAGACAAAAAGTGAATTATCATTCATTTTCGATCAAGGTAATTCAATTATTCCTCCTGTTTCTATTTGGACAATATTTACAACAGGGATCATTATTGTCGGTACATTAAGTTATGTTGGTTGGAGAAAATATATAGGTGATCGAAATAAGAACAAAAAAAGAAGAGAACATAATGATTGACAAATTTCTCTAAAAGTTATTACAATATCGTAAAATCACACTCCTTGGAGGAATTACAATGAGTTATCTAATTTACTTTTTAATTTTGTTGCTTGTACCTTTATATGCGCAAATGAAGGTTAAATCAACTTTTAGAAAGTATTCTCAAGTTGGTTCTACATCACATTTAACGGGTGCAGAAGTAGCGAGAAAAATTTTAAATGAAAATGGATTATACAATGTAGCAGTAGAGGAAACTCGAGGATATTTATCTGACCATTATGATCCACGTGCAAAAGTTGTAAGATTATCAACTGAAAATTATCATGGATATTCAGTAGCGGGTACTGCAGTTGCTGCTCATGAAGTAGGACATGCAATTCAAGATGCGAATGACTATAGCTTTTTAAGATTCCGTCATTCATTAGTACCTGTTGCCAATTTCAGTTCCAATTTTTCTTATATATTTATTTTAATTGGCATGTTATCTCGTCTATCAGGTGCATTATTAATAGGGATAGTTTTATTAGCACTAGGTGTATTGTTCCAAGTTGTTACACTTCCTGTTGAATTTAATGCCTCAAGTAGAGCTTTAAAACAGATTACAACTTTAGGTATTATCAATTCGAATGAGCATGTTTATGCAAAACGTGTTTTAAATGCAGCTGCATTGACCTATGTTGCAGCGGCAGCGGTAGCCGTAGCAGAATTATTAAGATTAATTTTAATTTATACTGGTATGACACGCAGTGATGATTAATATCAATATAAAACAAAAAGAGGTTCTGGCAATGAATGCCAAGAACCTCTTTTTTGTTTCAGTTAAAATTAAGGGTGAAGAGGGACTTTATTTTCATCTAATGTAAAGCCTTCACCTAGTACATCATGCACTTCTGTAACGGCTACAAAAGCGTGTGGATCGATATCTTGAATGATGTTTTTTAAATGAACTAATTCGTTTTTAGGAACGACACAAAATAAAACGTCTTTGCTTTCTCCAGTAAATGTTCCTGTTGCTTTTAAATAAGTTGCGCCTCGTTCCATTTCTTTCATAATTCGAGCGGCAATTAAATCATTTTTCTCAGAAATAATATTTGCGCCACGAGCAGCGTATGCACCTTCTTGCATAAAATCAATAATTCTTGCTCCGACGAAAACTGCTACTAGGGTATACATTGCTTCATATGCTTTTAAGTAAGTTAAAAGTGAAAGTGTAATGACAACAAAGTCAAAAATAAACATCGTTTTACCCATATTAATACCTTTGTATTTATATGCTAAACGAGCAATGATATCGACACCACCAGTAGTTCCACCAAATCTAAAAATAATTCCTAAACCTACACCAATAAATACACCCGCAAATAATGAAGCTAACATTAAATCGCCATGAACATCTATATTGAAAGTAAATTTCTCAAATAATTTTAAGAAAAATGAGACTGCAACAGTACCAATGATTGTATAAAGCATTGTCACTGTACCAAGTAATCTCCAACCAATAAAAAATAAAGGGACGTTTAATACTAAGTTTGAGATCCAAACGGGAATATTTAGTTCAGCTAAAAGAATTAAGTTAATTCCCGTAAAGCCACCTTCAGCTAGATTGTTTGGAATATTTATATTCATAATTCCAAAAGAAAAAATTGCAGAACCTAAAATAATAAAAAAGATATTGCGTAACTTCAATTTAAAAATCATATACTTCCTCCATACTATAAAAATTACCCTAAACTCTTATTTTTATCTTATCTTGTATTTTTTTCAAGTAAAATAATATATAATTTGTCAAAAAGTGGTCAATTCGATAAGATTTAATTGAGGAGTTGATATTAGTATGCACGAAAAAACGATGAATGAAATGCAAAAAGAAGTCGATACATATATAGGTCAATTTAAAGAAGGGTATTTTAGTCCTTTAGCAATGATGGCTAGGTTAACTGAAGAAATGGGTGAGTTAGCTAGAGAAATCAATCATACTTATGGTGAAAAGCCTAAGAAAAGCACAGAAGAAGAAAAGCTAATTGAAGAAGAGTTAGGTGATGTCTTATTTGTTATGATTTGTTTAGCAAATAGCCTAAATATAGACTTACAAGAAGCTCATGATATGGTGATGAAGAAGTTTAATACTCGAGATAAAGATCGTTGGACAAGGAAGGAAGTTTAAAATGGAAAAAGTAATTAGAGTTGTATTAGCAGGACCAAGAGGTAAAATGGGAATTGAAGCTTTACAATTAATCGATCGAACTGAGCATTTTCACCTTGTAGCTGCAGTAGATTATAAATTAGGTGGAGAACAAATCCAAAAGGTTAGCCCTGGCTTTAAAGGTGAAGCAAAAGTATATGAAACATTAGAGCAATGTATTGAAAATGAAAGCTTTGATGTACTTGTTGATTTAACAACTCCTGAAATTGGAAAAAAACATGCATTTTTAGCATTAAAAAATGGTATTCGCCCTGTAATCGGTACAACTGGTTTTACAAAAGAGGAGCTTGATGATTTAAAAGAGTTAGCTACAAATAATGAGCTAGGTTGTATTATTGCGCCAAATTTTGCAATTGGTGCTATATTAATGATGAAATTCTCTGCAATGGCAGCCAAATATTTTAAAGATATCGAAATTATTGAGTTACATCATGACCAAAAATTAGATGCGCCTTCAGGTACTGCTCTTAAAACAGTTCAAATGATTGAGGAAGTTCGTGAATCGAAAATACAAGGACATCCAAATGAAGTTGAAACTGAAGCTGGAGCTAGAGGTGCAGATCTAAATGGAATGAGAGTTCATAGCGTGAGATTACCTGGTTTAGTTGCGCATCAACAAGTTTTATTCGGTGGTGATGGTCAACTATTAACAATTCGACATGATTCAATGAATCGAGCTTCTTTTATGTCTGGAGTTAAAGTAGCCGTTGAGGAAGTAATGAAGCTTACAGAGCTAGTCTACGGATTAGAAAATATAATGGACTAAAGGTGGGGTAGGAAGTGAAAATAGCTCTAATTGCTCACGATAACAGAAAAGACGCATTAGTAACGTTCGTTCAAGAAAATGAATCTTTTTTTCAGCAGCATGAACTATTTTCAACAGGTACTACAGGACTACGTGTAATGGAAAATACAACTTTAAACGTTTATCGTTTTCAATCTGGTCCACTCGGAGGAGATCAAGAAATAGGTGCATTAATTGCTAAAGGGAAAATGGACGCAATTTTCTTTTTTAGGGATCCATTAACTGCTCAACCGCATGAACCAGATGTAAATGCTTTATTAAGGCTATGCGATGTTTTTCATGTCCCGGTGGCAACGAACATTCAAACCGCTAAGGCAGTTGTGAAATTTTTTAGTTAGTTTGAAAGAGAGTGAGATAAGTGGAATATTTTGATGTACTAGCGTTTGGAGCGCATCCAGATGATGTTGAGATTGGAATGGCAGGTACGATTGCTAAGTTTACTAAGTTAGGCTATAAGGTTGCTATTTGTGATTTAACGGAAGCGGAGCTCTCATCAAATGGAGATACTTTTATTAGAAGAAAAGAAGCTGAAGAAGCAGATAAGATTTTAGGGGTTTCAAAGCGTTTTAATTTATCATTACCAGATAGGGGGCTATACTTATCTGAGGAAGCGATTAAACAAGTAGCTGCATTAATTCGAATGACGAAGCCTAGTATTATTTTCTCGCCATATGAAGTGGATCGTCATCCTGATCATGGTAATTGTACAAAAATAGTAGAAGAAGCTGTTTTTTCATCTGGGATTAGAAAATTTAATGCAAATACAAATCATGAAGCTCACAAGGTAAAACATGTTTTTCAATATATGATTAATGGGTTTCATCGACCTAATTTTATAGTTGATGTTTCTGAAACGATTGAAGTCAAAAGAGCAGCTTTAGAAGCATATGAAAGTCAATTTACTCCCGGTCCAGATGGTGTCGTTACGCCTTTAACAAACGACTATGTAAATAGCGTAATTGCAAGAGAAAAAATTTTTGGGAAAGAAGCCGGAGTGCCATATGGGGAAGGGTTTATGACAAAAAGACCACTCCTATTAAATGCAGATTGGTTAGTTTAAGAAGAAATGAAGAAGTTTAGGAGAGATAAAATGAAATTAAAAATTGGGATTACATGTTATCCTTCAGTAGGCGGTTCTGGTGTGATTGCAACTGAGCTAGGAAAGTTATTAGCAGAACTAGGACATGAAATTCATTTTATTTCATCAAGTATGCCGTTTCGTTTAAATAAAGTATATCCTAATATTTATTATCATGCAGTTGAAGTAAATCAATATTCAGTTTTCCAATATCCTCCATATGATTTAGCATTGGCGAGTAAGATGGCTGAAATTGCAAACCGTGAAAAATTAGATATTTTACATGTACATTATGCGATTCCGCATGCAATATGTGCTGTTCTAGCAAAACAAATGATTCATCATGATATTAAAATTGTAACGACATTACATGGTACAGATATAACTGTCCTTGGTTATGACTCATCTTTAACAGAGTTAATTAAGTTCGGGATTGAAAAATCAGATGTTGTAACTGCAGTCTCAAATGATTTAATTCGTCAAACAGAGGAATTAGTTAACCCTGATAAAGAAATAAAAACTGTGTATAATTTTATTGATGAAAGAGTGTATTACAAAAGAAATTGCCAGACATTAAAAGCAGAGTACGGGATTTTAGAGCATGAAAAAGTCATTATACATATTTCTAATTTCCGCCAAGTTAAACGAACAAAAGATGTAGTAGATGTATTTAATTTAGTAAGAAAAGAAATTCCATCTAAGTTACTTTTAGTTGGAGATGGTCCGGAAATCTCAAGTTTATGTAAATTAGTAAGAGAGCTTGGTATTGAGGATGATGTTTTATTTTTAGGAAAGCAAGAAAATGTTGAAGAGTTACTTTCAATGAGCGATATAAAATTACTTCTTTCGTCAAAAGAAAGCTTTGGATTAGTATTACTTGAGGCGATGGCTTGTGGAGTTCCATGTATCGGTACTAGAGTTGGTGGGATTCCAGAAGTAATCGAACATGGAGAAAACGGATTTATTTGTGAACTAGGAGATATTGAACAAATCGCTTATTATACACTCAACTTATTACAAGATGAAGAACTATATAAACGCATATCAATTCGCTCGATTGAAATTGTTAAAGAAAGATTTCAATCAAATAAAATCGTTTCACAATATTTATCCATTTATAATGAGTTATTAGGAATGAAATAATATGGAAATTTTTGATAAAGCAAAGCCGATATTAGATCAATTAATAAAAAATGGCTTCGAGGCCTATTTTGTCGGCGGTTGTGTTAGAGATAAATTATTAAATAGAACAATTGGAGATATTGATATTGCAACTTCAGCTTTACCTGAAGAGGTTATGTCAATATTTCCAAAAACCGTTCCTACTGGATTACAGCACGGAACTGTTTTAGTTATACAAAATAGTGAGCCATATGAGATTACAACATTCCGTACTGAATCAACATATCATGATTTTCGTAGACCATCGGAGGTTACATTCGTAAAATCAATCGAAGAAGATTTAAAACGAAGAGATTTTACAATGAATGCCATTGCTATGACGACGAAAAATGAAATAATAGATCCTTTTAATGGTACAATTGATCTTTATGATGGGCTAATTAGATGTGTTGGTGAAGCGAAGGAAAGATTTCAAGAAGATGCTCTTAGAATGCTGAGAGGTATACGTTTTGTAAGCCAATTAGATTTTCGTTTACATGATGAAACGTTTAACGCAATTAAATCAAATAAACATTTAATTGAAAATATAGCCATTGAACGCATTTCGGTTGAAATAGAAAAAATGTTAATAGGAAAGTCACCTAAAAAAGGCATCGGACTATTAATACAAACAAATTTAGTAAATCATCTTCCAAGCTTAAAAGAATATACAAATCAGTTTAATGATCTTTTAGAACTTCCTATTCAATCAATAAAAACAATTGAAGAGATTTGGGCGCTAATAATATTTAAATGTAATGTTGATAACCCAGAACAGGTTTTAAGAAATTGGAAGATGTCGAATAGTCGCATGAAACAAATATTAAAGATTTATCATTTGTTAAATGAAACGAAAATTAAATGGAGCAATACAAAGTTATATCAAGTTGGATTACAGGATGCAATAAAATATGAGCGTTTACAGTGTGTCATTGATCATATAAATGCAAATGAATTTAATGAGGAATTATTAAAAAATAGATATAATCAATTACCGATTTATTCTAAGGCAGATATATGTATTACAGGTAATGATTTATTAGAATGGTCACAATTAAAAGGTGGTCCATGGTTGAAAGAAGTATTAAGTAAAATAGAATTTCAATTAGTAGAGAACCAGCTTGAGAATAACCAACTTGCTGTTAAGGAGTGGTTCATAAATTGGCTTCAAAAGTAAAAGAAAGAATTATACAATTGTTTACGGAAAATAGTAATGAATATTTATCAGGTCAATTTTTGAGTGATGAATTAGGAATTTCACGTACTGCAATATGGAAATACATGAAAGAATTGCAAGATGAGGGAATTGAAGTTGAAGCAGTAAGGAAGGTTGGATATAAAATAACAGGCAAATCTGATCGATTAACTCCAACGGATATTCAACTAGGTTTAGAAACGAAAAAATTTGGAAGAAATGTCGTATACCAAGAAGAAACTAATTCAACCCAAACGATTGCTAATGAATTAGTGCTAAATGATGCTCCAGAAGGTACGATTGTTTTGGCTGAGCGTCAATTATTAGGTCGAGGCAGATTACAAAGAAACTGGTTAACTTCTGATGGAAAAGCAATAGCAATGAGTGTGATCCTTAAACCAGCTATTTCACCTAGAGTAGCACCTCAGCTAACATTATTAACGGCTGTAGTCATTGCTTCAGCCATCGAAAAAGTGACCGGTTTACATCCAAATATAAAATGGCCAAATGATATTTTAATCAATAATAAAAAAGTTTGTGGAATCTTAACTGAAATGCAAGGTGACGCTGATTGCATTAAAAGCGTTGTCATAGGTATTGGGATCAATGTTAATCAAGTTGAAGAAGATTACCCGTTAGAACTGTCAGATATCGCTACATCATTACGTATTGAAAAAGGACAAACCTTTCTGAGGGCAAATTTAATTCAATCTATATTAGCTGAATTTGAAAAGTTCTATGAAATATTTTTAGAAAAAGGTTTTAAACCGATAAAAATTTTATGGGAAAGCTATGCAATCTCGCTAGGGAAACAAATAAAAGCCACGACTTTAACCGAAGAAATTGTCGGTAATGCCATTGGAATTACTGATGAAGGTCAATTATTGATTGAAGACCACTTAGGTAATGTTCATACAATTTATTCAGCGGATATTTCGATAAATAAATAATGTAATACGAAATAAAACAACTCTCTTTTTATATTTGAAAGAGAGTTATTTTATTTGCTGTATAATTGCCACGTATATTTGTAAATAATACCAAGTTTTTTCTTTACTTAATTGCTATTCTTACTATAAACTGTATTGGAAGGGTCGCGACTATCGCTGATACTTCAAGGGTGGTATCTGAATAGGGTCAATCAAACTTTAGTATCCTAAGAAGAACTACACCAGGTTTTAAAAAATCAATTCAAAAAATGTGTCTGCCTTGATCCTATAAGGACTGGGACAGAGGAATGAGACGGTTTACAATTTTCCTTTGTTCTCTCCCAGAGCAAAGTTTTTTTATTGTAGCCCCCATTTCCTCTTCATTTAAAAGGAGGAAAAAAGATGAAAACAACAAAAGATTTTTTAAACATGAAACAAAATAATGACCCAATTGTCATGATTACTGCTTATGATTACCCATCAGCACTATTAGCAGAAGCAAGTGAAGTAGATATGATTTTAGTCGGTGACTCACTTGGGAATGTTGTCCTAGGATATGATTCTACAATTAAGGTGACTGTAGATGACATGATTCATCACTCAAAAGCTGTTAAACGCGGGGCAAAAAATACGTTTATAGTGACAGATATGCCATTCATGTCTTACCACTTTTCAAAAGAAGAAGCATTACGTAGTGCATGTCGCATTATGCAAGAAGGTGATGCACACGCTGTTAAAGTTGAAGGCGCAGATGAAAATGTCTTAGATGTGATTAAAGCATTAACAATCGCGGGAGTACCAGTTATAGCTCATTTAGGATTGACTCCTCAATCTGTAGGTGTATTAGGTGGCTATAAAGTTCAAGCACGTGACTCTGAAAGTGCGATGAAATTGTTTAACGATGCAAAAAAATGTGAAGAAGCAGGTGCATTTGCAATCGTACTTGAATGTGTACCAAAGCAAATTGCAAAGGATATTACTAAGGATCTTTCCATTCCAACAATAGGAATAGGTGCTGGTGTTGATACAGATGGTCAAGTACTTGTTTACCATGATTTAATAACATATGGTGTTGGTCGTGTAGCTAAGTTTGTTAAACAGTATGCAAATGTCTCTACAACAATTGAAAATGCAATTGCTTCATATGTACAAGAAGTTAAAACTAGACAATTTCCAGATACTAAACATTCGTTTACGATGAAAGAAGAACAGTTAAAGGCATTATACGGGGGAAGTTCGCAATGAAAGTGTTTCACACGATAAATGATTTAAGAAATGAATTAAAAGTTCACAGAAAAAATGAAAAATCGATTGGATTTGTTCCAACAATGGGGTTTTTACATGAAGGTCATGCGTCATTATTAGAAGAAGCTAGAAAAAATAATGATATCGTCGTTTTAAGTATATTTGTTAATCCGACTCAATTTGGCCCGAATGAAGATTTTGACCGATATCCAAGGGACTTTGAGCGAGATGAAAAAGTTGCACTAAATGCTGGTGTAGATTGCCTCTTTTATCCAACAGTTGAAGAAATGTATCCAAATGAATTAAAATCAACTATGAAAGTAACAAAACGAGTAGATGTCCTTTGTGGTGAAAAAAGACCTGGACATTTTGATGGTGTTGCATTAGTTGTAACAAAATTATTTAATATTGTTCAACCAGACCAAGCTTATTTTGGATTAAAGGATGCTCAGCAAGTCGCTGTAATTGAAGGTTTAGTTGAAGACTTTAATATTCCTGTAAAAATTAATCCAGTTCCAACTATTAGAGAAGAAGATGGATTAGCTAAAAGTTCAAGAAATGTCTATTTAACAGACAAAGAAAGACAAGAAGCACCAGTTCTTTATAAAAGTTTACAAAAAGCAGTTGAAGAGATAAATAATGGGAATTTAAATCCAGCTCAACTTAAGCAAAATATTATTTCTACAATACAAAGTGAAACATCTGGAACAGTAGATTACGTAAGTATTTATTCTTATCCAGATTTAGAGCCTTTAAATAAAATAAATGGAAAAGTAATTATTGCGTTAGCAGTTAAATTTTCTAATGCTCGCTTAATCGATAATATTTTAATTTCTATTTAAGGATTGAACAACTAGGGGGAAATGACATGATTCGCACAATGATGAGAGCAAAACTTCATAGAGCTACAGTTACAGAAGCTAATTTAAATTATGTTGGAAGTATTACAATTGATCAAGATTTAATGGATGCTGTTGATGTACTTGAAAACGAAAAAGTTCAAATTGTAAATAATAATAACGGTGCACGACTTGAGACATATGTTATTCCAGGAAAACGTGGAAGTGGTGTAATTTGTCTTAACGGTGCAGCAGCTAGATTGGTTCAAGAAGGCGACAAAGTAATTATTATTGCATATGGTCAGGTAGAGGAAGAGAAACTGGATCAACATGAACCAAAGATTGCTATTTTAAATGATGCAAATGAAATTGTCGAAATGATTGGCAAAGAAATTGCAGGTACAGTTAAGTAAAAAGTCAACTTTTGAATTTCGAAGCATGAAGATACATGATGAGGATCAAAAGTATTTAACACAACAAGAGAAACAGCGAAGAAAACGAGCGTTTGAGGGCAATTTGAAATCCCCTTCTTAAGGGGATTTTTTTGTTGGTTGCATTGTTTAATCTGTTTATGCAAAATAATATCTATATAGAGAATTTGGAGGTGGCAAAATATGAATAAATTTGTGGTCGTTGACTTAGAAACAACCGGAAATAATAATAGAGGTCAAGATCGAATTATTCAAATTGCAGCCTTTTTATTGGAAAGTGGAGAAGTTATTGAACAGTTTTCAAGTTTTATTAATCCAAACATGAATATTCCAACCTTTATTTCTGAACTAACAGGGATTTCAGATGAAATGGTTCAATATGCTCCTCAATTTGAACAAATAGTCGAAGAATTATACCCGATGTTTAATGACGCTTATTTTGTTGCACATAATGTGCATTTTGACTTAACATTTTTGAAAAAAGAATTTGAGCGGATTGGTTTACCAGAAATTTCACCGTTAGCTATTGATACAGTAGAGTTAACAAGAATTTTATATCCAACCTTAACTAGTTATAAATTATCTGATCTAGCAAAAGTATTCAATATACAACATGAAAACCCACATCAAGCTGATAGTGATGCTGAAGTAACTGCCGAATTATTAACCATTTTATTAAAAAAACTTGAGAGCTTGCCATATGCATCATTAAAAATATTAGAAAAACTTAGCACTAGCTTTAAAAGTGACATTACATACTATATTTCGGATCTACTTCAAAAGCAATCTGAATCCTTTTCAAATGAATCTGTTGATTATGAAGAATTTAGACGAATAGCGCTTAAAAAAAGAAGCTTTAGCTTACCTCAAGAAGAAGAAGATTTTGTAGAATTCGACGAGCATCTTAAACTTGAGCTTGTAGATCAGATGGCTGTAGAAATTCCAAATTTTATAAAAAGAGATGAACAATTTGCGTATATGCACGATGTGTTCGATGCATTTAGCCAGAATAATATTCTCTTAGCTGAGGCTGGAACAGGTGTTGGCAAGACATTTGGTTATTTAATTCCATCAGCATTTTTCTCAAAACAATTTGGCAAACAAGTGGTCATTAGTACAAGTACCATCGCGTTACAAAAACAATTACTTAAAAAACATATAAAAACGGTTGAAAAAATAGTTCCATTTCAGTTAAAAATAGCTTCTATACAAAGTAAAAGAAATTATCTATGTCTGCAAAAATTTGAGTATATTGTTGGCGAACAATTTGATGATAATTACGATAGCATTTTATCTAAGGCTATGATAACAGTTTGGTTAACTGAAACTGAAACTGGGGAGTTAGATGAATTATCACTCCCTTCAGGTGGCTTACATTTATGGGATCGTGTTTGTTGTAACGAAGAAAGTGAAAATAAAAAAGCAAATCCTTGGTTTCATAAATGTTTTTATCAAAAGGCTAAAAATCAATTAATGTTAGCCGATATAATTATTACAAACCATGCATATTTATTGTCTACTTTAAAAAATAAAGATCACTTAATTAATTCTGTTAAAACGATTGTAATTGATGAGGCACATGCTCTTGAGGAGACTGCATCAAAAACTTTTGGAATCACTTTTTCTTGTTTAAAATATTATCAATATTTAAGTAGATTAAGTACTACTGATAGTAATGAACTTGTTCACCGATTATATAAATTTGATGAGGGAATACCAAATCGTGAAAAATGGTGGAAAAAAGTTGATCATTTAGTAAAAGAAATAAAGTATGAATCAGAAGAGTTATTTAGGTTATTACGTGATTTTATTTTAAGTAAACAAAATGAACTTGATAAAGAAAATATTAGACAGTCAATTACATTAAGTGATAAAAATACTGCTAGCCAAAATTGGAAGGTTATTCAAGAATGTGCGAATAGATTAATGCATGTGAATAACACTTTATTCACGGGTTGCGAGCAATATTTAAATTTAATTGAAGATAATAAGGTATCGGCGTTTCACCGTTCAATCGTTAAGGAGTTTAAAATGATTATTGACCAATTAAAAAGCATGAAAAATGGTCTTTATGAAATATTATTCGATAAAAATGATCATTATATTTGCTGGATGGAAACTGAAGCAAAAGGTTCATTTCATACGACAATGCTTTATAGTGAGAAAGTTGAAAATGCAGATTTAATACAAAATTATTTAATTAGTGGAAGAAATTCTATTGTACTAACATCTGCTACAATGTCGATTGATTCATCCTTCTCATTTATAAGGTCATCATTAGGAATTAGTGAAAATAACAATGTTATTGAAAAAATCTACCCTGTCCCAAATGATTTTGCCCAAGGGATGAGAGTCTATATTCCTTCAGATTTAATGGGAATAAAAGAAATCACTCAAGAAGAGTATGCATTACAAACTTCGAATACAATTCGCAAAATTGTTACGGAAATAAAAGGTAGAACATTAGTTTTATTTACAGCTTTTGATTTATTAAAACAGACTTATGATCAATTAATACAAGATTTAGACTCACTGAATTCATCTGTATTAGCTCAAGGTGTTTCTCCTGGTGGAAAACAAAAGTTAATAAAACAGTTTTTACAATCTAAACAAACAATTTTATTAGGTACGAACACTTTTTGGGAAGGAATTGACCTACCTAATGAAGAATTAGATTGTTTAATCATTGTACGCTTACCGTTTACAAACCCTGAAAAGCCTATGTTTATTGCTAAATCAAATTTATTAAAAAAAGCTGGAGAAAATTCTTTCTCAAGTTTAGCTTTACCATTAGCAGTATTTAAGTTCAGACAAGGTTATGGTCGTCTTATCCGAAATGAAAAAGATCAAGGTTCATTATTTGTTTTAGATAATCGCATAATAAATACTAGTTATGGTTCAGAATTTTTAAAGTTAATTCCGAAAAACAAAATAAAAATTAATACAATGGATGAATTATTAAAAGATTTTTAGGAGTTTTTCAAAATTTAGCATAAGAATAGTAGGGGATTTAAGGTTAGACGTGTGGTATAATGACATAAATTGTAATGTATTTATAATACATTTTTAGGAGGAGCAACATGAATTCAAATATTGAAGTATTATCAACAACAAAAATTGAATATACTAGAGATTTATACAAAATTGTTGATAGTTTAAATCGTACTTTAAAAGAAAAAGATTTAATGTTTGGTCTTGCACTTGATAAAGAAGATCAAGAATATGCGGTATTTACAATTTATCGAACATAAATGAGGTATATATGAAAAAATGGTTAGTCATCCTTGGATTAAGCATCATTTTTCTATCATTATTTTTAATCGCTACCTATCAATCATCAATTTCAATGCTAAGTGATGATAAAAAACATGCCGAAGAGCTTGTTTTAAATCAAGGGTATTTAAAATCTGTGGAAACTTCTGATTATTTCCATGGAAAAGAACAAGCGATCGTTGTAAGTGGTAAAGATGATGCAAATAATGAAATGATCGCGTGGGTACAGGATGGAGAAGTTATTACACGAAAGAAAAGTGAAGGATTGACCCAAAAACAAATCATTGACAAAGTTGTCAGTGAGAGAAACCCAAAAAAAATACATAAAGTAAAGTTAGGAATAGAGAACAAAATACCACTTTGGGAAGTAGTATATATAGACCAAGACGGCCGATATAATTTTTACTACGCTGCTTTCGAAAATGGAGAGCTTTTAAAACGTTATAGTATTTAGGGGGAAATTAACAAGATGAAACTAGCAAAAAGAGTAAGTGCACTAACACCATCTACAACACTAGCTATTACAGCAAAAGCAAAAGAGATGAAGGATCAAGGAATTGATGTAATAGGATTAGGAGCAGGTGAGCCTGATTTTAATACACCAGTTGAAATTATTGAAGAAGCTTATTCAGCAATGCTTAAAGGCCAAACTAAATATACTCCTTCAAACGGTTTACCAGCTTTAAGACAAACTATTTGTGATAAGTTATTGAAAGATCAAGGATTAACTTACTCCCCAGGAGAGGTTGTAGTTACAAATGGTGCAAAACATGCACTTTACACACTTTTTCAAGCGATTTTAGATCCTGGTCACGAAGTAATTATTCCGACACCTTACTGGGTAAGCTATCCTGAGCAAGTTATATTAGCAGAAGGTGTACCAGTATTTATTGAAGGTTATGAACATCAACAATTTAAAGTAACACCTGAACAAATCGAAGCAGCGATTACAGAGAATACAAAAGCGATCATTATTAATTCACCAAGTAATCCAACTGGTATGATTTACGATGAGCAAGAATTAAAAGCAATCGGAGAAATTTGTTTAAAACATGATATATTAATCGTTTCTGACGAAATATATGAGAAATTAGTATATGATGATGCAAAACATGTTTCAATTGCTTCGTTAAGCCCAGAGCTTAAAGAGCAAACGATTATTATCAATGGTGTATCAAAATCTCATTCAATGACAGGATGGAGAATTGGATATGCTGTTGGTAATAAGGAAATAATTAATGCCATGACAAATCTTGCTAGCCACTCTACTTCAAATCCTACTACAATGGCTCAAATCGCTACGATTAAAGCATATGAGTTAGGCGATGGTCCTGTTGAGGAAATGAGAGTAGCGTTTGAAGATCGTTTAAATAAAACTTATGAGCGCTTAATTACAATTCCAGGATTTAGCTGTGTTAAACCAAATGGTGCATTTTATTTATTCCCAAATGTGACTGAGGCAGCTAAAATGGCTGGATATCAAAATGTAGATGAATTCTCTACTGAATTACTTGAAAAAGCTAATGTAGCGGTAATCCCTGGTTCAGGATTTGGTTCACCTGATAATATCCGACTATCATATGCAACATCTCAAGTACAGTTAGATAAAGCTTTAGATCGCATTGAGCAATTTATGAAAGCAAGTATCTTAAGTTAATTTCAATCGTTGGTAACTCATATTTTTAAATAAAAAAGCTAAGCAAATGCTTAGCTTTTTTCAATACATTTTTTGTATTAATTTTAAGCACCACTAAGCAAAAGCATTTCCTATTTATTAAACAGACTATATCCTTAATTAAATAATTTATTAGTTGGTTTTTTAAATACTAAATAGATATACTAAAATAGAGGTGTGATTTACATGCCTCTATTTATTTTTATTTCACGAGTTTCTTTTACTGTATATTTTATGTAATCATGCTATACTATGCTAGAGGTGTTCGAAGTGAATAATAATAGCATTCTAAACTGGATTCAATTTGGGAATATTAGTATTCCAAATATACTTCTCAGTCATTATTCTTCTTTAAACATAAATGAAGAAGAACTAGTCATGATTCTACAGCTTTTCTCTTTTCAACAACAAGGTCATACGTTTCCAACACCTACTCAATTAGCAAAGATTATGTCAATAAATGAACAAAAATGTATGGAAGTTATTCGAGAACTTCTAAAAAAAGGTTTATTAGAAATTACGGAAGAAATTGACCATCATAATTTACGTTGTGAGGCATATTCACTATCTCCGCTATGGTTAAAATTAATTGATTTGACCCAGAAAGGTCAACAATCAAATGAAAAACATACTATTCCTTCAATTATTGAACAAGAAGAGGAATCAATTTACTTAGTGTTTGAAAAAGAATTTGGTAGATTATTGTCTCCTTTTGAGATTGAAACTTTAACAATGTGGATGGACCAAGATGATCATAATGAAAAACTAATAAAAACAGCACTTAAAGAAGCAGTTATTAGTGGGAAATTAAATTTTCGTTATATAGATCGTATTCTTTTTGAGTGGAAGAAAAATGGAATAAAGCAAGTAGACCAAGCAATGAATTATAGTAAGCATTTTAGAAAAAAAGAAACAAGAGAACCACAAAACGAAACAAAGTATACAGGATCAATTCCTTTTTATAATTGGCTTGAAAAATAAAGCGAGGACATGCTCCTCGCTTTATTGTGTAAACAATGTACAAAAAATTTGAACAGACTGTCAAAAAAGCGTTTGTCTTTCGAGGCGTGAAGCTTGGTGAGGAGCGGAGTAACCTTTAAAGGGTAATGAGCACTACAGGGCAGGCGAAACAACGAAGAAAGCGGCGATTGTCAGGTAGTCTGAAGCGAGGACATGCTCCTCGCTTTTGTTTAGTAAGGAGTGTTTTGGGATGTTAAATAAACAACAAATAAATGAGGTTCTTAATATAATTGGTGATATGTTCCCTGATGCACATTGTGAATTAAACCATAAGAATCCGTTTGAATTAGTAGTAGCGGTTGCTTTATCCGCTCAATGTACTGATGTTTTAGTAAATAAGGTAACAAAAAATCTATTTGAAAAATATAAAGAACCTCAGGATTATTTAAATGTTACTTTAGAGGAATTACAAAATGATATTCGGTCAATCGGACTTTTTAGGAACAAAGCAAAAAATATCCAAAAATTAAGTGAAATGATTATTAATGAATTTAATGGTGAAGTTCCACGTACTAGGGAAGAACTCGTTAAATTGCCTGGAGTTGGTAGAAAGACAGCGAATGTAGTAATGTCAGTCGCATTTAATATACCAGCAATTGCTGTAGATACTCATGTTGAAAGAGTTTCAAAAAGATTAGCTATATGCCGTTGGAAAGATTCTGTATTAGAAGTAGAAGAGACATTAATGAAAAAAGTTCCAATCGAAGACTGGGGAGTAACACATCATCGACTCATATTTTTTGGTAGATACCATTGTAAAGCTCAAAGGCCGAGTTGTGAGGTATGTCCTTTACTTGATCTGTGTAGAGAAGGAAAAAAACGTATGAAAGTGAAGAAAGTAAATGACAAATAGTATTTATAAAGATTTTATCGTTACGCCATTTTATAAAGACAATGCTAATGACCAAATAATCAATGAAGAAATTAAAATTAAAAATAAACCGTTTTTTTATGAAAGCTATCAGATTCTAGTTAATAAGAGCACTAACATCCCGAATGAATGCGATGAAATTATTAAAGAGATGATTAATGAATGGAAAGAGGAGTCTGAACACATTTCTAACTACTTAAAACAACGGAATCGAAAACTTGCGAGTGAACCAATGATAAGAGGCTTAGCTAATTTTATATCAATTCTTACTTGGATAAATGGCCAAATGCTGCTTAATTTAAATAATTTATTACTTGAGTTAAATAAATTAAAGATTAAGCCAATTAATTTAGATGAGCGTATTAGTTTTGTATTAAATCAACCAGATCACTATCACTCATTTATTCAACTTTCTGGCTTATATACGGAGTTGGAAAAGCTTTATTATAAGCAAAAAATAACCTCCTCAAGATGAGGAGGCTTATTTTATATTTAGAGTAGATCATTTATTCTTAGGCTTAATGTTTAGATTAATCACATAGAAAAACCTCCTCAAAAAACGAGGAGGTTTTTAATTTATGCAATGATATTACGTTCCAACTTATTAAATCGATTATTAGAGTATGAATCTGAGTTATACGAAGTTGGATTCGTATTTGTTGGTTTTGATGGTTTATTTGGATCTGGTGTAGTAGGAGGTGTAGTTGGATTTGTATTACCATCTCCAGCTCCGCCACCATCACCTGTACCAGTACCCGTGCCGTCACCGTTGCCAGTACCTGTGCCGTCACCATTGCCAGTACCCGTGCCGTCACCGTTGCCAGTACCTGTGCCGTCACCGTTGCCAGTACCTGTGCCGTCACCGTTGCCAGTACCTGTACCGTTACCGTTGCCGTTGCCGTTGCCATTGCCGTTACCATTGCCATTGCCATTACCGTTGCCATTACCATTACCGTTACCGTTGCCATTACCATTACCGTTGCCATTACCATTACCGTTACCGTTGCCATTACCGTTGCCATTACCATTGCCATTATTATCAGCTGGTGGGGTAGTAGGCTCTTGGGTAGTAGATAAATCGACTGTAACAGTAACCGCCGCACTCTTAGTATCGCCATTAGTTGCCACGATTGTAATTTTTACTTTGTTTCCAGCGACGATACCATTAATTTTTGCTGATGTTCCATTTACTTTTTGAGTTTGACCTTTAACACCGTTAATATCATAGTTTACTTCAAAAGTAGTAGAAGCAAGTAACTCAGAAGGATACTGCCAATTTAATGAAACACTGCTCGTTTTTTCATCATATTTCGCTGTAACACTTTTAGCTGGATCTAATGTATCAGGTGTTGGTAGATCATCCATTTTTTCACCTTTAATATATAATTCGTTTTGTACTTTTACAACTGAACTTGGTTTATGGAACTCAGATGAACGATCAGCTGTTGCTGCTAACATATCTCTAGCAATATATTTAGCTAAATTTGTTGATGTTTTACTTAAATAATGACCTTCTTTATTTTTCTCATATCCAGTCCATACCGAAATAGTTACATCTGGAGTATAACCAACAAACCAACTGTCTCGCGTTGCGTTTGAAGGGAAGCCATATTTGTCTTTTACTTCTTGTGGGTAGTTTGTCGTACCAGTTTTACCTGCCATATCCAGACCAGGTACATTAGCTCTACCACCCGTACCACCTGGAGCCTTAACAACATCACGTAGCATATCTGTAATCATATATGCAGTGTAATCGCTCATTGCTTGTTTTGGTTCAGGAGCTAATACTTTTTCAGTTTTATCTTGATAGATAATTTTTGTAACAGCATGTGGTTTTATATATACACCGCCATTACCAAAGGCTGCATATGCACCTGCCATATCCATTGCAGATACACCTGTAAATCCACCGATTGCATGAGACTCATAAAAACTGTCCTTTTGGAAGTTAAATCCAAGTCCGTTTCCAAATTCACGTGATTTATCTAATCCAACTTGCTGCATAGTTTTTAATGCAGGAATATTTCTTGAACCGATTAACGCCTTACGAATCGATAATTTACCTTTATAGGATTTATCAGCGTTTCGAATAGGTGTCCCATCAGAATATTGATATGGCTCATCAACAAGTTGATGATTAGTAGACCATTTTAAATATTGGATTGCAGGACCGTAGTCTAGGATTGGTTTAATAGTTGATCCAGGTTG
Organism: Gottfriedia sp. NPDC057948; assembly: GCF_042887255.1. Taxonomy (NCBI): domain Bacteria; kingdom Bacillati; phylum Bacillota; class Bacilli; order Caryophanales; family Bacillaceae; genus Gottfriedia; species Gottfriedia sp. NPDC057948. The sequence continues at coordinate 332,877 of NZ_JBHVPN010000003.1, read as the reverse complement.
TCTTTTAATATCTGTTGCAAAATTTAAACCACCACTTGTTGTGTTTCTTCCAGCACCTACTGCTTTAATTTCACCTGTTTTAGTGTCAGTTAACACAAAACCAGTTTGGAAATCATCACTTGGATAAAAGTCAGATCCACGATTAATAATTTCATCTGCTTTAGCTTGTGCTTTTGGATCTATAGTTGTTTCAATTGTTAATCCATCTGTATTTATATCTGCATCCCCGTATTTTTTTACCTCATCCATAACAACATCAATGAATGCTTGATACTTTGTTTGACCACTTTCATGAACTTTTACTAATGATTTCTCTGGAATTGCTTTTGCACTAGCATATTGTTCATTCGTTATATATCCATATTTTTTCATCTGACTTAATACAACATTTCTTCTAGCTTCTGATTCAGCTGGATGTTTTGCTGGATTGTAGTTGTTTGGACTTTGTACCATACCAGCAAGTGTAGCTGCTTCAGGTAATGTAATTTTCGATAAATCTTTACTAAAATATGTTTCACTTGCTTTTGCTACACCATAAACTCCTCGGCCTTTTAAACCATTTGAGAAATAAACTTTATTTAAATACATTTCTAAAATTTGTTGTTTAGAATATTTTTGTTCAAGCTGGAATGATAAATACCATTCTTGTACTTTACGTTTAATTGTTTTTTGTGGAGACAAGAATGAGTTTTTGACAACTTGTTGAGTAATTGTACTACCACCTTGTGATCCAAATCCACCAGTAATATTAGCTAAAACTGCGCCAAGCACACGGCGGATATCAACACCCTTATGCTTATAAAAACGTACGTCCTCAGTAGCAATAAATGCATCTTCTACTACTTTAGGAATCTCGTTATATGAAACTTTCGTTCTTTGTTCAGTTCCTAGCTCAGCAATAACATTGCCATTTTTATCTAGAATCGTAGACGATAAAGGTACTTTAAGCTTTGATTCATCAAGTTTAGGTGCATCACTTACTAAATAATAGAAAGTTCCAACACCTCCGAGAATACAAAGTACCGCTAAAGTTAATATTGATAAAGTAATCTTTTTCCATAAACCTTCACGTTTTTTTGGTTTGACATTTGAAGGCTTTTCCATTTCCAATTGTTTTCGTTCTTGTCGTGAACTATACTCTTTTGCCATTTTTTTGTTTCTCCTGCCTTTCAAATGAACTTAATGAAATTATGAAAATATTAAATTACAAAAAGTTCATCGATACATTTTAAGTAAGGAACAATGATTGGATAACTTGGTTTAAGTAACGTTCCATACTCTTTGCATTCTTCTCTAGAAATTGATTTTCTTCCACCATCTGTTTGCCTTTTCCAAAAGGTAAGAATATCAGTGGCTTTCATAAAATAAATTTCATTATATAATGAAAATTTTAATATGACAAACGAAATTCCACCGTGATTCAGTACATTTTCCATATGCTCTATTTGGTGTAAATGAAAATTTTGTAAAGGAAAACTAGTCTTATTATTGGTTTCCTTAGCTTCAAAATCAATATACTTCCCTTTATAGATGCCATTATAGTCAGTAGTTGATGGTTGCTTAAAATAGGCTTCTCTAATCACTGCAGCACTTCTTTTTGGATAGTCTACTTTTACGATTTGTACAGGTGTTGGTTTTTTATGTATGTTTGCGATGTTATTTGATAAATAATACGTATTAGTAGCATTTAAATCATCTTCAAGGGACATTCCGCGATTACTATAAGTATTATTTGATTTTACTTGTATTTCGTTATTTTTTTGACTTTTTTGAACTACATTATTTCTTCGATTTGGGTAACTTATTGTCATAAAACCAACTCCACCTTAATTTACATACAACTTGTATTATAGCACTAAAACAGATGTTCGTGTAAAAAAATACCAGATTGCTTGGGGTGAGTCAATGAATGCAAACCATGAAAGCTGGAAAGGTTTCATAAAAGAAAGAAGAGAAGAGCACCACAATTTATCAAAGGAAGAAGCAAAACTTATTGATTTAATAAAGAAAGAAACAGTTAAATATAATGCTGATAATATTTCCAGAACGATTGCATACCAAGAATATTTTTTAAGACAAAGTGAAATCGAATGGTCTTTTCTTGCAAGTATGGTGTCACGTAATGCAGGCTATAACATGACAGATTTGGAAAACCAAATATTCGTTAATGGACTAAGTGTAAAACAAAGAAAACAGCTTTTTATGACATATGAACGGGCAAATTGGATTATTTTTTTAGATGCATTCCCACAGTTACTTCTTTTTGAATATTCAAAAGTGAATAATAAGCCATTATTTTATTTATTGAAATATTTTTCAATATCTAGTTTTATGGAAATTGAATGGGAGAAATATTGGACGGATCGTGATAAGAAAAGGCTAGTTTATTCATTAATTATTAATGAACAAAATATGATTGAAAGACCAGTCATTCAAAATAAATTTTTTAAAAGTGAAGTTTTTAATTCTTTAGCATTTAAACTACAGGAACAATTAAAACTTAGTTATGTTATATTACCAACAAGAAATGGTGAACTATATGGACTTGGTGTTTACCAATTTGAAGATTTAACGAAAAGAATTCAAATTGGTAAACAATTATATTCCATCTTATTTCATGAGGATTTACACAATGAATTTATCGATTTTGCCATGCAAACTATTCACACAGGCAGTAGAAGTGATTATGAAGGGTTAGTTGGAATTACAAGTTCAAATAATCCGAAATTAAGAGATGTTTATCCAATAATTCCTCATACACGAACTGCTCTAGATGATTGGTATACAAATAGTAAAATTTTAAATGAATGGTATGAATATGAGGAAGTTATTAATGGAGATAGTTTTAAGCAATCTTTTTTAATAAAGCAAGAGCTGCTTGGTTCATTATTAAAATTGAAATCGATTTTTCAATAAAATTGGTTATAAATTTTAGTCGAAAAAAACTAGCAAACAAATGCTGGCTTTTTTCTCATGCTGTTGAAAAACTACATTGTCAATTAATTATCAAATTTTCATTTTTAGTTGAAATAATGAAATTGCTCAAAAAATTAACATTTAAACCATTAAAAAGATAATTCAAAAAATGCTAATTTTATCATTATTAAATGTTTCACTTAAATTCCGTTTTCTCAATTGACGATTTTATATTTCAACAAAAAAAGCTAGCACACAAATGCTAACTTTTTTCTTTTAAATCGATTTCAATAAAAAGAATGTCTATGAAAACCAGTGTTGCTACTATTTATGTAGCAGGGAAATTAGGACCATCTAATTTTGGATTACCAGTTTGTTGACTTTTACTTTTTTCTTGTTTTTTCTTTTTTTCATTTTTGTTTTTTGCCATTTTGAAACACCTCCATGTAATATACCTTTCCCAATTCTGTTCCACGTTACAAGTTTTTTTGTCGAAATTATAGATGAAAATACCTTTATTCACTTTGTTTAGCGAAATAGTTCTAGTTTTGTCACTAGGGAAGGAGGTAGATGAACTATTGTTGAATTTATTCTGTATAGAAAATTAGGAAGAGGAGTTGAACTGTATGGAGTTAATTCAAAGAGATGAATTTTTTCGAGCAATTGATGAATTTTTAAATGAGGTAGAATTTATTGAGCACTCCTTAGCTTTAAGAATTGATCAAAAATGTGATGAAGAAAAGAATTTACTTTTAAATAAGATCCAGTCAACAACAGTGCATCTTCATCATTTTGAAAACAAAGTAAGTCAAGCAAAAGAGGGTGGTAGTTGGATCTCAACACCATTTTTAGGAAGACAATTAGCATTTAATATTTAATAAATATAAATAAGTAAAACATATTTGTTTTGAATGAAGGGATAAGAGAATAATGGAATTAAATAAAGCGATACACTTTTACAATTTAGTAAATGTGTATCGCTTTATTTATTATAATATTATATTCCCGATTTCTAAATTGGCTTACAAGCGCCAAATCGTTCAAGTTCTTTAACTAATTCTCTGTAATGTTGAATAGTAACCTCACCATTTAGGTAATTTTGTTGTAAAAAGTCCATTAATTGATTAAAGTCAGTTGGTTCGAAACTTTTTGATGAAATAAACTTGCTCTTTAATTCTTGTAAAGTCATTATTACCCCTCCAACATTAAAATTTAATTAACAACTTGTATAACTAAATAAAATGTACCATAAATATTTAAAATTTAAATTTTTTTAAAAATTTAAACTTCCGACATATTATGACAAATAGCGCATAAACTAATAGAAGTAACAGATTAGGCATTTGTAACATATTTATAAATGAGAAAACTTATAATGGATGTGAGAATATGAGATCTCAAATGTTTCCTCCAAATCATTCAGATAACAGCTTTGAATGGTTTAGAAAGCAAAATCAAGTGATTGATGAGAATTTTAATTTTCCAGAAATGAATCAAATATCAGATGAAAATCAGCGTTATTATGGAAATACAATTCAACCCTTTTCCCAAAACCATACTATGAATACACAACAACCGCCAGTTCAATCGCAACAGACTCAACATGCACAATCCACTCAACTAACACAACTAGTTCAACCAGTTCAACCAACACAATCAACTCAATCAATCCAACAATCTCAGATGATTGAGCCATCTTATGGGGGACCATCAATACAAACAGGTAGTTATGATCAAAGTCAAATGCAGTATGCAGCACCACAACACTTTTCAATGCAGCATCCTACTGTTTCATATAACCAAGGGTATCAATACGATCCTAATTATTACGGAATGATGCAAAACCAATATCCATATATGCCAATGAATTCTTCACAATTCGGTAATCAAACGAACTATTTAAGCAGCCCTCAAAATCACCAGTATTCAATGCAACCTCAACATGCTCAAATGTTACAACAAGGCCCATTTACAACTCCACCAATGTTTGCGCCTAGTACACCTTATCCAACACAACCAAAAAAATTAAACCAGCAAAATAATAATGGTCAATCATTTCAGTTTTCATCAATATTAAATCAATTTAAAAATGGTTCAGGTTCATACGATGTCCCAAAAATGATGTCTACTGCGGGTCAAATGATGAATACCATGAATCAAGTAGGTGGACTATTTAAACAAATAGGGGTTTTATTCAAATAAAAAAAGCCAGGATCTCCTGGCTTTTTTAAATCGTATAAAGAATTTACCTTCTATACAATTAATCATTTCTAGATAAAGAATGTACAAGCTTGTAGCGGTCGGCTCTGTATACAGTCAATTCGTACTCTAAAACTTTGCCACTTCTTAAATATGTTGTACGATAAATGGCCAATACGGGACAATTTGGCGGGATTTCTAATAATTGTGCTTCTTCTTCAGAAGGCATTCTAGCTTGAATCGATTGATCAGCATATTGAATAGGATCTGGAATATTGGCATTTACATAATCAAAGAATGATTTTTCTAAAACACTTTGATTTAAGTTTGGAGCAATATCGCATGACACGTGGATACTTTCAATCGACATAGGAATTGAGTCTGCTAAACGGACACGTTTTATAAAATAAATAGGATCTTTTTCTTTTATCTTTAGTATATTGGATAATGCTTTATCAGAATTTAAAATATCAAATTGAACTAACCTACTACTTGGTTTTAAACCTCTCTCAATCATTTCTTCTGTGTAACTATTTAATCTACTAATTTTTTTTTCAACTTTTTGACGACTAACAAATGTACCTTTACCTTTTTGTCTGTAAACAATTCCTTCTTGAACTAAATTATTTAATGCTTGTCGAACGGTCATACGAGATATTTGGAATTTTTCTGAAAACTCTCTTTCTGATGGAATCAATTCATCAGCAGGGTATTCACCTGATGTGATTTTACATTTTATGTATTCTAATAATTGATGATAAATTGGTATTGGGGAATTTTTGTTAATCATTTTTTACTCCTTGAATTGCATTAATTATCTATATTTAAAACGATTTCATAACTCATTTTAAAGGAATAAAATGCTTTCGGCAATCATTGTATATACTCGAAAAAATCAGAAAATTTAAACTTTTAATCATTATTAATTTTATTGTTGTGAAATATGTTCAAACCTAATAAAATAAAAAAGTTGACATTAAAGTATATTTAGGATATTGGAGAGGATAATTTTGAACAAAATACTTTTTTTATTTTTTTTCACAATTACATTAACATTAATTATTTTTACGAGTTTTAAACAAGCTTTATATGTAATGTTATCATAAAATTTCGACGAAAAAATTTTAACAATAATATTCCTATCACAATAACTAATCTTAAAGGGAATAAAATATCCTCTATGAGCAGCTATCAAATATTGAAACATTGATCTTAAATTGGTCTTAATAGTTGATTTCCACTAAGCTTATGACTACTATGCAAAGTTAAATATTAGATTCCCTCAATATAAATTTCTACATTTGAATATTATTTAAATTAATGGTTTTTGAGAGATAAATTTATACTTACAATTTTATTTGTTTACTAAATATTTGAAATTAAGCTGAGTATTTAATAAAATAAAATTTAATTTGTGGAAGAACTTTTAGTTCTTCCTAATTTATTATTGTGAGGTAATATGAAGATACTACTTATATCTGGTTATAAATCATTTGAATTAGGCATTTTTTCGAATAAACACGATGCAGTTAAGTACATAAAAAAAGCAATAAAAAATAAAATACTTTTGTTCATAGATGAACTAGAATGGATTATTATTTCAGGGCAAATGGGTACTGAATTATGGGCCGCAGAAGTAGTATTCGAGCTTCAACTTGATTATCCCGAATTAAAGTTAGGTATTTTTACACCCTACGAAGATCAAGAAAAAAATTGGAATGAAGCAAATAAAGAATATTATAATGAAATCTTAATTGGGGCGGATCACGTCGACTCAATTTCAAGAAAACCATACGAATCTCCAATACAGTTAAAAGCAAAAAATGAATTTTTAGTTAGTAAAAGTGATGGATGTATTTTATTTTACGATAATGAAAAAGAAGGTAGTCCTATATATTTATATGATTTAGCATACAAGAAAAATGAACTATTTAATTATCCTGTAGAAATCATCACATTTGACGATTTACAAGTGATTGCAGAAGAGTCTTTTGAGAATGATGACAATAAATATAGGGAATTATAGAATAGATAATTGACAATTTATGAAGAGTTTGAAAAAATAGAAGGTAAATATTTCTAAATGTTTTGGGGTGATACACATGGAATCAACAAAAATAAAACTAAGTATAAAAGATATCCTAAATAAAGAATTTAAAGTTTCAATGCGAGGATATAATCAAGAGGAAGTGGATCAATACTTAGACACGGTCATTAAAGATTATGAATCGTTTCAAAATCAAATCGTAGCCCTACAACAAGAAAATGCAAAGTATAAAAAATTGTTGGAGGATCAAAAAAACACAGCTACACCTCCGCCTTCACCTTTTAATAATACGAATACTGATGTTCTAAAAAGATTATCAAATTTAGAGAAGCATGTTTTTGGTAGTAAACTATTCGAATAATTTTAACTTAATTTATATTTTAAGAAAGCATTGCAAACTTAAGTATAATTTACTATACTAATAAATGTTCGTTTCAATATGTTCGGGTAATCGCTGCAACGCTAGACGTTGTTGAGGAAAGTCCATGCTCGCACAGTCCTGCGATGGCTGTAGTGTTCGTGCCTATCGAAGTCATAAGATAGGGTAGCTGTGAAATCAGCTAACGGCAGGGAACGGACCTAAGTCCTTTATGGATATGGTTCTACTACCTTTAAAGTGCCACAGTGACGTAGTCCTCGAAGAAATGAGAGGAGTGGAACGCGGTAAACCCCACGAGTGAGAAACCCAAATTATGGTAGGGGAATCCTTTCAAAGGAATTGAACAGAGAAAGGGACAGATTATTCTGTAGATAGATGATTACCACCTAGTAGTACGAGGCGAGAGCCGCTTGAAGTACGAATGGTACAGAACATGGCTTACAGAACATATGAAATGATGAAACTGTTTAAAAACTCTTCATTCTATGGAGAGTTTTTTGTAATTTCGACGTTAATTGTTCATAATGAAAATAGGAATCAAAATGAAAATATGAAAAGAAAAGTACATTCTTAATTTGAATGAGATAGGTGGTTAAATTGGCGAAATATACATTAATTGCTACTGCTGCAATGGGGATTGAAGCTCTAGTCGCTAGAGAAATCAAAAGCCTAGGTTTTGAAGATGTAGTAGTTGAAAATGGTCGAGTATTATTTAAAGCGGACGAAGCTGGAATTGTGAAAGCGAATTTGTGGCTTAGAACAGCTGATCGAGTGAAACTACGTGTTGGTGAATTTAAGGCAACCTCTTTTGATGAATTATTTGAAAAAACAAAAGCCTTACCTTGGCATATGTTTATCCCAAGAAACGGTCAATTTCCTGTGTCAGGAAAATCGCATAAATCAAAATTATTTTCAGTATCAGATTGCCAAGCAATCGTCAAAAAAGCAATTGTTGATAAATTAAAAACAATCCAAAATATTCAAGGTATGTTAATTGAAGATGGTCCATTATTTCGAGTGGAAGTATCTATTTTAAAAGATATCGTAACATTAACGATTGATACTACTGGTCGTGAAGGCTTACATAAAAGAGGATATCGTGTAGATCAAGGTGAAGCACCATTAAAAGAAACACTTGCGGCTTCATTAATATTACTAACGAATTGGAATGCTGATTTACCTTTTGTTGATCCGTTTTGTGGATCTGGTACTATTCCAATTGAGGCTGCGTTAATTGGACATAATATCGCTCCAGGATCGTTTAGAAGCTTTGCGTCTGAAGATTGGCATTGGATTGGTAAAAAAAGATGGAATGAAGCAAGACAAGAAGCAGAAGACTTAGCTAATTATGATCAAAAACTTGAAATAATCGGATCAGATATTGATCATCGAATGATTAATGTTTCAAAAGCGAATGCTGATGAAGTTGGATTATCAGATTCAATTGCTTTTAAACAAATGCAAGTAAAAGACTTTACTACTAGATCTGAGTATGGGTATGTTGTTACCAATCCACCATATGGTGAGCGATTAAACGATCGACCTTACGTTGAAAAGTTATATTCAGATATGGGGAATGTATTTACAAAATTAGATACATGGTCAGTGTATGTTCTTACTAGTCATGAGGAATTTGAACAATTTTACGGTAAACCAGCAACAAAAAAACGTAAATTATTTAATGGTTTCATTAAAACTGACTATTATCAATACTTTGGAAAAAGACCTCCAAGAAGAATCGAAGAGTAAAAAAGTTAAAAGTGTGTTCCCAATTGTCTATTCAGACGATTGGGGCACCTTTTTATTTATACTAACGTATTTCGTTCAAGTTTTTACGTACAAAACTTGAACAAAAATTGTATTCTTTTTGTTAACATTATAAATTTATTGCAGGTACAATTCTAAATCCATGATTTTTTTCAAGTAAATGTGCAACATGCCAATTCGTTTCTGCAGTACTTTTATATTGTGTGACTAGATCATGGAATTCATCATTAGAGAAACTCTTTTCATGCTGAAGTAAATAAAGGTCTCTTACAACACTTATATCATCATTTGTATCAAAATTAGTCTGAATTAAAGAATATAAGTACAAATAAACACCTCCAAACTACCATTTTTATCATTATTTTATAGATTTCCCGATAATTCGAATGTTATTGCCATTAGATAATTTTGAAATATAATCATTTTTCTTTTAAATGGAAAATGATAATTTGTTACAATAAATCTAGAAAAATAAGCCAATTTAAAGGACTGATCAAAAATGAAAAAACCACGTATTGGAATGGTAGGATTAGGAAATATTGCACAAAAAGCATATCTACCCATTCTTACAAAAGAAGAAAACTGGGATTTTATCGGTGCATTTTCACCAAATAAAGAAAAACGTAAGAAAATATGCTCACAATACCGAATTCAAGATTTTGAAAGTTTGGAATTACTTGCAGAACAAAGTGACGCAGTATTTGTACATAGTGCAACTAGTTCACATTTTGAGGTTGTATCGTATTTACTCAATAAAGGTAAAGATGTATATGTTGATAAACCATTAGCAGCTACATTGCCAGAGTCGGAAAAATTAACTGAATTAAGTATTAAACTAAATCGAAAACTTATGGTTGGATTCAACCGTCGATTCTGTCCAATGTATGTGCAGGCAAAAGAACAAGCAAAGAATATAGCGGTAATCAGATTTGAAAAACATCGAGAGAATAAAATTGGGTCTAATTCATTCGAGTTTACGATATTGGATGATTATTTACATTTAGTTGATACGATTAGATGGTTTGCAGATGGAGAAGTTAACTTGATTAATGGAAGAGTTCAACTCACTCATACTAATCAATTAGAGTATGCTACTCACCAATATGAATCGATAGAAGGAACATCTATTAATACAGTAATGCACAGAATGGCAGGAACAAATCTTGAGCGCTTAGAATTAATTACTGAAGGTTCGATTATTAGAGTAAAAAATATGAACAACTTTGAAGTAGAAAAAAATAACTCAATAAATAATTCGTTTTCATCATCATGGGATACAACATTAAAACAAAGAGGTTTTGAGGATTGTATTAACCATTTTATCAATTGTATATACTCTGATGAAAATCCATCGATCAATGGAGAAGAAGCATTAAAATCTCAAATGATTGTTGAAGAAATGATAAAGCAAGCAAAAGGCTGGTAAAGTTATCTAGAAATCTTTAAGAATTTAAAGCAAATTTATTTTCGTTCCAAATATACAATTCCATTAGTCTTTAGGTGATCATGCCTTATTTCCCTTGCCTTTCCCTCACATTTTTTGTATGATAGCGGGTAGAGACAATTTTTAAATAATATAATGGATCGAATAAATTTGCAAAATTAAAGTTCTCAAAAGAGGACTTTTTCTTTTTAATTTACATTTTGGGGGTAGCAATGAGTCATTCAACTAAATTACCTTTCGAGGTAGGAAAGCAAGACCAATTCATTGAAAAGTTAGGGGAATGGATTGGGGACGTTTTTTACGATTTATTACCAGATGCAGGCTATGAATTAAGAGATGAGCAAATCTTTATGGCTTATCAGGTTGAAAGAGCGTTTAAGGAAAAGAAAGTTATTTTTGCTGAAGCAGGTGTTGGTACAGGTAAAACGTTTGTCTATTTGCTATATTGTTTATGCTATGCAAGATATACAGGTAAGCCAGCTATTATCGCATGTGCTGATGAATCTTTAATTGAGCAGCTAGTAAAGAAAAATGGCGATATTGAAAAATTATCGAATGCTTTAAATTTGTCAATTGATGTTAGATTAGCAAAATCAACTACAAATTATTTATGTTTAAAGAAATTGGATTTACAACGTTCAGAAATTGATGTATCAGATGCTGTTTTAGGGGTTTATGAAAATTTACCAAGCTTTGTAAATGATTATGGAACACTCCAAAAGTTTACTCCATATGGAGACCGTACTGAATATAAGGATCTAACAGATGAAGAGTGGGATACAATTTCATATGATTATTTCCAGGATTGCTCTACTTGTGAACAAAGACATCGATGTGGACAAACTCTATCAAGAGAACATTATCGTAAAGCAACTGACCTAATTGTATGCTCACAAGAATTTTATATGGAGCATATTTGGACGGTAGAATCTAGAAAACGAGAAGGTCAATTGCCATTACTACCTAATCCTAGTTGTGTAGTATTTGATGAAGGACACTTACTTGAATTTGCAAGTCAAAAATCGTTAACTTATCGTCTGCAACAAGAGACATTAAATACATTTTTATCATTTTTAATGCAATCAGGTACACGTGAAAGCTTCCAACAGTTACTAGAAGATACATTAGAAACGTACGATCAATTCTTTTTTGAATTAGATAACAATACCGAAGAAGTTGAAGGATCTAGACGTTTTAATCTGAATATGAATGAAAAATTAATTAAGTTAGCAAGGAGACTAAAGTCTCAAATTAGTAGCATTGGTGATGAATTAGTCTTTGAAAGTGAAATGTATACGATTGATGAATATCAGCTAAATATTGTTGATGAGCATTTAGATGATGTTGAGCGTTGCTTAAATTTATTTATTAATGAAGTTACAGCGATTCAATGGATTGAGTATAATCAAAATGAATTAACATTAGTCATCATGCCTAAGGCGGTAAATGAGCTTTTACAAGAAAAAGTATTCAATCAACAAATGCCGATTGTATTTTCATCAGCAACTCTTTCTCAAAATAGTTCTTTTGATTATATCGGAGGTAGTTTAGGGATAAAAGATTACTTATCATTTTCGGTCAATTCTCCGTTTGATTATGATGAACAAATGAAAATAGAGTTAAATCAAGTTGACCCAACCAAAATTGAGGAAAAAAATGAAAAGATTATTGAGAAGTTAAAGGAAAATAACGGAAGTACATTAATTCTCTTCAATTCAACTCAAGAAATGAAAAAATTTAAACTGCAAGTTGATAAAGAAAAATTGGACTTCAATTTATACTTTGAAGGTGAAGAAGAGATTAGTTCGATTGTACAAAAATTCCAAGAAGATATTAACGCGTCTTTATGTGCTGTTCATTTATGGGAAGGATTAGATATTCAAGGAATGTCACTAAGTCAAGTGATTATTCATGCGCTACCATTCCCGCCAAATGATCCTGTATTCCAATCTAAACGTCAAAATGCACAAAACCCTTACTTTGAGATTGATGAGCCGTATATGTTATTAAGATTACGCCAAGGTATCGGACGACTAATCCGTAGTCATGAAGATAAAGGAAAAATCGTTTTATTTATTGAGAATGATCTAAACAATGAAACGAAAGAAAAAATCTTAAACAGTTTGCCTGTTAATCCATCATAATTAAAAAGCTAGCATTCGCTAGCTTTTTTAATTGCATATTCCAACCCTAGATCTACTAAAATTACATTCGCAAAATTCCTTAAATGCGAAAAAAGCTGTATCTCCAGTTGTAATACGATGGCCATCAATTGGTAAATAATTCTTTTCAGCACGAATATTTTTAGTTATTGGACCATCTGGTAAGTAAGTTGGGCAAACAATCGTCCAATTTAACTGACTTTCATTTAATAAGTTATAAGCTTCTTCATGATCGGTTGCTGCAGTTGTTGATTTTCGTTTTGATTCAGAGCTTTTATAGCGTAGAATGGTTGGATCAACTCTAGATTGGAGAATACCTGCAGTTCCAATTGTAACGATCCTACCTATTTGTTTCTTTTCAAGAAGAGGGATTAGTTGTCCCATTGTTTTAGATAAAATATTTTCACCTCCAGTATTTAAGGCAGAAATTACTCCATCTACGTTTTCTAAAGCTAAATTTAAATCTTTTTCATTTAGCGTATTTCCTTTTAAAACTGTAAGAGCTTCATGATGAATCGTTATTTTTTGTTCATCTCTTACTAAAGCAATTACTTCACATTTAGCTTCTAATAATAAATCCACTAAAAAAGATCCTACTCTTCCAGTTGCTCCTAATAATAATATTTTCATAACATCACCTTGCTGTATTGTACAATATTTTTATTGATTATGTCTTTTAATAAACTTAAGCACATGATTTCTGATAATGAAAGTGCTTTTAAAGCTTACTATTAATTCAATAGAAAAGTTATGATAGAATGAAATTAACATCCTAAAATTTAGAAATGAGGGGTAAATATGGAAATTAATAAAATACAAGAAGAATTTACTGACTATTTAAAGAAAATCGAAAATTATAATGAAGCAATTAATGTTATGTATTGGGACCTAAGAACGGGAGCGCCTAAAAATGGAGCTGAACAAAGATCAAATGTCATCAGTCAGCTTTCTGCAGAAGTATTTGAAATGACAACATCAAGTACAATGGAAAACTATTTAAATTTATTAGAAAAAGAAATAGACACAGGAAACTTAAATGAAATCATTGAAAAATCTGTTAAGGAATGTAGAAAAAATTATGATTTAAACTGTAAAATCCCTAAAAATGAATATGCAGAATATGTAAAGATTTGTTCATTAAGTGAAAATGCTTGGGAAGACGCTAAAAATGAAGGTGATTTTAATAAGTTTCAACCATATTTAGAAAAAATTGTAGCGATGAAAAAACAATTCATTGAATATTGGGGCTATAAAGATAAGAAATATGATACATTATTAAGCTTTTATGAGCCTGGCATGACAACTGGGAAGCTAGATGAAGTTTTTGGTAAAGTAAGAAAAAGTCTTGTACCATTAGTAGCGAAAATTTCAAATTCACAAACTAAACTAATTCGCGAAGAATTGTCACAACCGATCTCAATTGATCTTCAAAAACAAGTTAGTGAAGAGATACTTGTAAAATTAGGTTATAATTTCGATTCAGGTCGTTTAGATGAAACAGTTCATCCATTTCAGATTACATTAAATCCTGGTGATGTTCGAGTAACAACGAAATATATTGAAGATAATTTTATGAGTGCGCTTTTTGGAACAATTCATGAATGTGGACATGCACTATATGAGCAAAATTTATCATCAAATTTAATAGGGACACCATTATGTGAAGGTGCATCGATGGGAATTCACGAGTCTCAATCACTATTCTTTGAAAATATGATTGGAAGAAGTAAAGAGTTTTGGGAAGCTCAGTATGAAAATTTAATTGCAAAAACCGGTGAGTATTTTAAAAATTTATCGGTAGAAGAATTTTATAAAGCAATAAACCATAGTGAGCCTTCATTAATTCGAATTGAAGCGGACGAATGTACATACCCATTGCATATAATGGTTCGATATGAAATTGAAAAAGAACTGTTTGATGGTGATTTACAAGTAAAGGATTTGCCAAAAGTATGGAATGATAAAATGGAAGAATACTTAGGTATTATTCCATCAAACGATCGAGAAGGTGTTCTTCAAGATGTTCACTGGGCAGGTGGAGATTTTGGTTATTTTCCTTCGTATGCATTAGGTGCGATGTATGCAGCACAGTTTAAGCATAAAATGAAACAGGATTTAAGCGATTTTGAAACGATCTTAAAAAACGGCGAGATTCATCAAATTGTTAATTGGCTAACTCTTAATATTCACCAATATGGAAAACTAAAAGAACCAAAAGAAATATTAGTAGATGTTACAGGGGAAGAGTTAAATGTAAAATACTTTATTGATTACTTAGAAGATAAATACTCTAAATTGTATAATCTAGTTTAATCTGATTCGTATGGATGGAGGTTGTTAAGAACCTCCTCATACTCATTATTAAAGAAAACATAAATAAATGATTAATTTCAAGTTATTATTTTTTTATGTTTTTTTAATAAGTTCAAAGAATAGACATATTTAGATATTTAATAAATTACTTTTTTATAGTATCATAGATAAAAATGAAAGCGTGTTCACAATTGCTTAGTAAGAAGATTTGAATTTAATTAAGTGAAATATTGAAGATTTAAAGTAACTGAAATTAAGTTCAAAAAATATTCACATTTAGAAAGTCTTAAGATATTTTTTTTATAGTATTATAGATAAAAATGAAAGCGTGTTCATACTTTTTTTGAAAAGGAGGTAATTTGAATGTTTTTTAGGACAGCCAGATCTTTAGAACGAAATATTGAAGAAAAACGAATCAAGTTGCAAGAAGCTCAAAATCAAAATAATGACAATCATCAAGAAGTAGTAAAGATTCGTCATCAGTTGGACACTGATTTAAGAGAACTACAGAAATTGTTGAAAACGGTTGCAGTTAAGCAATCAAAAATTAATATTAAACCAATATGATAAAATAGTACATAGACCACAAAATTTTTTGTGGTCTTATTTTTTTCGAAGTGGAAAGCTATTAGGAAAAAGAATTAGATAACAATTAGCTCAATTTATTTTTTATAGATTCTATTATAAAAATTGTGAGAACAAGGGTAGCAATTGTAAAGTTATGTGACGTTTAAAAAATCGAGAAGTTTATAGTTTGTGTTTCAACTGGACTTAAGAAAAATAGCATGCGATTTATAGTGAAAAATGCTAATTACGTAGCTTGTATAAAAAAATTAATACAAATAGTTAAAAATCACTAATCAAAAACAAAATTCCATAAGTATAATAGAGTATATCGATTAATATCCATTTTTTTTATAAAAATGTGGAATGAGGTTCTAGATGGATTTCGAACTGGCAAGTCGTTTTAGAAGATTGTTTGCAGCTTGGATTGATGGCTCGTTAAATCTTTTATTTTCTAAACTGGGGTTATTAATACTTGGGTTAGAAAGTAAAGACATTTTAGATTTATTTATGTTTAGTAGTAAGCAACTGTTTTTATATTCAATTTGGTCGTTATTATTTATTTTCCTATTTTATGTCATTGTACCTACTTATATTTGGAACGGACAAACAATAGGAAAAAGATTATTAAGTATTATGGTTGTAAGGGATACAGATGACTTAGTTGATCTCAAAACAATGACATTACGTTCGATCTTTGCTTTTGGTTGTCAGCTGAATTTTCCAATATTTATAGAAGCAATTGGAATTTTGTATCTAATTGATCTATTTTTTATCTTCCGAAAAGATCGGAAAACATTGCATGATTTAATCGCTAAAACGAAGGTTGTCTATTATTAATAGCACTAAAAAATACCCTTTAAAGCTACTTCCAAACTTTAAAGGGTATTTATCTTTTTATCTTATAAAGATGTTTTTGCTAAATATTCATCTAGTTGATCAAATGTACCAGTAAAGCCTTGTTGCATAGAATCTTTATTTGCAATAAATGCAGCAACTTCTTCATCAGTAGCATTGATTGGAAAACCTTTTAATGTAATAGTTGTTTTACCATCATTTTCTTCTAAAGTTAAAGTGTTTTGAATTTCCAATGGCCAAACTTCAAAGAAAGGAGCGCGAACCATATTTCCTTCTTGATCAGAGAATGAATTAACAAATACAATTTTCTCAGGTTCAATAATTTCACCAAAAACAAATAATCCCCACATAACGAATCCTTCTGGTGATTCCATTTTATAGTGGAATTTACCTCCTGGTCTAAATTCTAGCGTTGCTACATCCATTTCAAAGCCTTTTGGACCCCACCAGTTTTTAAGGTGTTCTGCTTCTGACCAAACCTTGAATACTAATTCACGAGGTGCATCAACAACTCTTGTTAAAACTAATCCTTGCTCATCTACATTAAACGTATTTTTACTCATTATTTATTCCTCCATTTAATTTATTATTTACTTTATTTCTTCCTTAAAAAACTAGGTATTTCTCCTTTCAATAGTAGTTAGTACTAATTAAATTGTGTGCAATGAATAAGCTAAGTTTATTTGCCTTGTAATTTTTTTAAATAATCGTCCAATTGATCGAATCTCTGTTCCCAGACGTGACGGAATGACTGAATCCAAGAATCCATTTCTTTTAGAGGCTGGGGTCTTAGTTTATAAATTCTTTTATTGGCGATAGGTTGAACTTCGACAAGCCCAGCTTCACTTAGAACGCGAAGATGCTTTGAAACCTGTGGTTGTTTAAGTCCTAAGCTTTCAGCAATTTCACCGACTGATAGAGGACCGTCACGTAAGAGTTCGACAATCTGTAACCGGTTCGGCTCTGCAAGAGCAATTAAAGTCGAATTCATAAATTGAATATACCTCATTAGGAATATTCCTGTCAAGGAATATTCAGGATATAAATTTGTGATGATTTAAAAAATACTTGAGTAGTATCTACGAAATTACTGAACAATATTCATTTTGTCGAGAAATATTATTTGAAAATTAAGACAATTCTTATTTATCCACATATTTTTTATGTTACTATTTAGCTGACTTGAAAATTTGATTTTAAAAGGTGGGTGTTTTGATGAGCTTAAAAGATTATGAGGCTTCGTTTTTAGATTATGTAAGAAAAATGTTAAACATTGAAGAAGCAATTAGTGTATTATATTGGGATCTTCGAACAGGTGCACCTAAAAATGCTGTAAGTCAGCGTTCAAATGTAATTAGTCAATTATCAGCCGATGTTTTTAAAATGAGTACTTCAAAAGATATGGCTCATTATTTAATAACAATGGAAGAAGCCATTAGTGCAGGGAAATGTTCATTAGAAGTTGAAAAAACAGTAAAATATTTAAGAAAGCAATACGATCAAAATACGAAAATACCAGTTGATGAGTTTGAAGCATTTGTTAAATGCCAAGCAATTTCTGAAAGTGTTTGGGCAGAAGCGAAGGAAGAAAATAATTTTGCTAAATTTGAACCTTATTTAACTGAAATAATTGAGTATAAACGTAAGTTCGTTGAATATTTAGGATATAAAGACTGTAAATATGATACATATTTAGATCAATATGAACCTGGAATGACTGTAAATAAACTAGACGAAGTATTTTCAGAAGTAAGAAATAAATTAGTACCGATTGTTAAAGCTGTATCGACTAGTGGGAAAAATTTTGAAAAAGAAGAGATGAAAGCATTCGTTTCGACGCAAAAACAAAAAGAAATATGTGAACAACTATTAACTTCTCTTGGTTATAATTTTGATGCCGGAAGATTAGATCCTACTCCACATCCTTTTGCTACTTCTCTTAATTTAGGTGATGTTCGAGTAACAACGAAATATCATGAAAATAATTTTGAAAAAGCCATTTTTAGTACAATTCATGAATGTGGTCATGCACTATATGAGCAAAATATTTCCAAAGATTTGGATGGTTTACCGATTGCCCATGGAGCGTCTTTAGGTATTCATGAATCTCAGTCCCTTTTATATGAAAAGATTATTGGACAAAGTTATGAGTTCTGGAAATCAAATTATCCAAAATTAAAAGAGCAACTTAATGGAGTGCTAGATAATGTTACTTTAGATGAATTTTATAAAGTGATAAATAATAGTAAGCCTTCATTTATTCGTATTGAAGCTGATGAATTAACTTATCCTTTACACGTTATGATTCGTTATGAAATTGAAAAGGATTTATTAGATGGCAAAATCCAGGTTTCAGAGCTCCCTTTAATTTGGAATCAAAAAATGGCGGAGTATCTAGGAATAATTCCTGAAACTGATCGAGAAGGTGTTTTACAGGACGTACATTGGTCAATGGGACATTTTGGATACTTTCCAACTTATGCATTAGGTGCTATGTATGCTGCTCAAATTAAAGCAACAATGGAAAAAGAATTACCAAATTTTAGTGAATTAATTGAAACCAATGATTTTCAAACAATTCTTGATTGGTTAAAAGTGAATATTCATCAATATGGTGCAATGAAGGAACCGCAACAAATATTGAAGGACGTTACTGGTGAAGATTTAAATGTGAAATATTTTGTTGATTATTTAGAATCAAAATATACAAAATTGTATGAGTTGGAAGAAGTAAATAAATCATAATTGTGAATTAGAAATGTTGTAGGCTTTATTTTAGAAGCATTTTAATGGAAATAATTGCGAATGTAGATTCGAGTAAAATGAGATATACTAAAACTGCACAACAGAAAGAAAACTCCTTTGAAACGCTTAGACAATTCTTATTATTTGTTCATGGTCCATGAATGAATAGTGAATTGTCTTTTTTTTATTGAATGGCATCTTATTTCCACTCTAGGATTTTTCATGTATTAAAGAATAATTTTCCAAATTAATACAAAAGGTAATGACTATAAGGAGTGGGAAATTATGCCTTTAATTTTATCTGTTGGGAAAGCTGTACCAAAATATAAAATCGATCAGGAAAATATAGTGCCTTTTATTCGAGAGCTTTTTTTGAAAAGATATCCTTCAATTGATCGCTTATTATCTGTATTTCAAAATGGTGAGATTCAAAGTCGATTTATTTCTAAGGAGCTTTCTTGGTATAGCGAAGAACATAGCTTTGAGCAAAAAAATCAGGCTTACACTGAAATCTCAATTGAATTATCAATAGAAGCTATTAAAAATTGTTTGAATAGTAATGAATTTCTATCTTCGGAAATTCAATATGACAAAATTGATGGAATTATTTTTGTCTCTTCAACTGGTATTTCAACCCCTACAATTGATGCTCATATCGCAAATATCCTGCCATTTCATTCTTCGATTAAAAGAATACCCATATGGGGCTTAGGGTGTGCCGGTGGTGCTAGTGGAATTTCTAGAGCATTTGATTATTGTAAAGCCCATCCAAAGTCAAATATTTTACTTGTTGCAGTTGAATTATGTAGTTTAACATTTCAAAAAGAAGATCTTTCCAAAAGTAATATAATAGGAACTTCATTATTTGCTGATGGAGCAGCAGCGGTTCTAGTTATTGGCGATGAGAGTGATTTGAAAAATCGAACGATCCATAAATCTTTACCGTCAATTGAACAAACTAATTCAACTCTAATGCCAAATTCATTAGACGTAATGGGGTGGGATGTTAGGAATGATGGCTTATTTGTCATTTTTTCAAGAGATATACCAACAATCGTTAAAGATTGGTTACATCCAGTTGTCTCAAATTTTTTAACGGAAAATGAACTAACAATAAGGGATGTAGCTCATTTCATTGCTCACCCTGGTGGAAAAAAAGTATTGGACGCATATATCGATTCATTAGAACTTTCCGAAGCGAAAATCGGAATTTCCTTAAATATTTTAAAATCATATGGAAATATGTCATCTTGTACTGTCTTATTTGTGTTAAGTGAGTATATGAAGTTAGGAAAAACGAATGAGTACGGTCTTCTTTGTGCTTTAGGACCAGGATTTAGTTCAGAGTTATCATTGTTAAAGTGGGTAGAATGCTAATGTTAAAGATTATTTTTTTATTCATCGTCATACAAAGAGTGATTGAGCTAGGTATAGCAAAGAATAATGAAAAAAAATTAAAAATGCGAGGCGCACTTGAATTTGGTCAAGAGCATTATAAATTTTTTATCATATTACATAGCATGTTTTTTATTTCAATTCTAATTGAGAATTATTTCATTCATTATTTAGAAATTAGATTTTTTACCTTTCTCCTTATCGTTTTTATCATATTACAATTAGCAAGGGTATGGGTTATTTCAACGTTAGGGGAAAGATGGAATACAAAAATCATTATTCTACCTAATGAAAAATTAGTAAAACGTGGTCTTTATAAATATATCAAGCATCCAAATTACATGATCGTTACCATTGAATTATTAGTAATACCTATTATGTTTCATGCGTATATTACAACTGTAATCTTTTCTGTTTGTAATTTAATTTTATTAAAAGTAAGAATCCGAGAAGAAAATAAAGCGCTTTTACAATCAATCGAATAGTTATTGACAAATGGAAAATAACTGATTATGATTAATGTAGAATGAAAATCATTATCAACTTCGGAAGGTTGTGCGTCAAATGGTTCTTGGATTTGTGTCAACTACAATTCTTTTATACTTTTTATTAACTAAATATGTACTTAAACAAGTTCAAAACTAGGTGATGTTACCTAGTTTTTTTTATTTTATATGCATATGCCTATACATTCTTCTTCCAAATTAATATATATGGGGATAAAATAATGCTAGGGAAATTATTTGAGTATGACATGAAATGGGGAAATCACGTTGCAAAACACTAAGATTAACAGAGGGGAAATACTGAATAAGGTTTCTTCAGGGATCAATTTACTTTCTGAACAAGGAAATTCGAAGGAATTATTTCAATTAAAAAAATTAGCATACAAAATACAAAATAAGGAAAGTTATTACGTATTTTGTGGGCATTTTTCTGCTGGTAAGTCATCTTTACTAAATGATCTTTTACAAGTAGAAAAACTACCTACAAGCCCAATACCTACAAGTGCAAACGTTGTAAAATTAAAAAATGGCGAA
This sequence comes from Gottfriedia sp. NPDC057948, assembly GCF_042887255.1. Taxonomy (NCBI): domain Bacteria; kingdom Bacillati; phylum Bacillota; class Bacilli; order Caryophanales; family Bacillaceae; genus Gottfriedia; species Gottfriedia sp. NPDC057948. Next base: position 311,048 of record NZ_JBHVPN010000003.1, on the reverse strand, counting down.
AGTAAAATGTTAATTACGCTTAAAGATGGTGAAATGTATCAGATTCAAGAGGATATTCAAGTAGATGAACTAAAAAAATTAGCATCTGATAGTGGTTCAATTATTGAGCTCGAGTGGGCACAAGAACTATTTAAAATTCCAACTGGATCTGTTTTAATTGATACTCCTGGAATTGATTCAACAGATATGGATCATTTAGAGGCGACAAACTCAGTCATTCATCTAGCGGATAGTATTTTCTATTTAATGGATTATCAACATGTTCATTCGAAAACTAATATTGATTTTATTCATAATTTAGTTGAAAAAAATAATAAAGTTTGTTTAGTTATTACATGTATTGATAAACACGATGAAACAGAATTGACGTTTGAACAATTTAAACATGGTGTAATTGGAAACTTGAAAAAACAAGGATTAGGCAACTTACAAGTTTTTTATATTTCTACAAGAGATAAATCTGTAGATAATAACGAATATAACCAGTTTATTAATTATTTAAATGACTTATACAGTCATCAAGATGTAGTACAAATTGAAAATGACTATGCAAGCTTTTTAACAATTATGAATGAACAAATACAACAACTTGAGAACGATTACATTGATCTCGATCAAAATGCTGATGAGATTAGATCACAATATAATGATTTAAATAATGAAATTGAAGTTATTGAAACATCAGTTTCAACATTTGAGGAAAATTGTTTACAGTCAACACAACAAGTCCTTACTAATTCAAACATTACACCATTTGAAATGAGAGAATTAGCATCAAAATATTTAGAATCAGAAAAGGCATTGCAAAATAAAGGATTATTTCAATCTAGAAAAAAACTTGAAAATTCTTTACGTGAATCTAAAAGTCAATTTATTTACAAGGTACAAGAATTAACAAATAAACAAATTGAGTATTTTGTAAAAGAAGCAGCAATTCGAACTGTAAAACAAATTGAAAATAATAACATTGATAGCAGTGACTTTGATAAAATATTAGAGCCTAATTTGAGTGAAGATGTAATTTGTCCAAAGCCATCTCATTTGATTGATACAGGTGGTAACTATTTATTACAGTATACGAAGGAAGTAAGTGAAGGAATTAAGGCGGTATATCGTAAAAGTATTGCTGAATTTATTTATACACTTTCAAAGGAACTTAGGGTACAAAATGAATCAACTATTCTAAAACTAAAAAATCAAAAGAATGATTTACAATCAAAAATAGATGGATTTGATGAATTAGAGTTTAATAATCAAAAAATTTCACATATGGTCTCAGAAATTAAGACGATTTTAAATAATCATCAAGTAATGAATCAAGAATTGCCAGAAATTAAGCCTACTTTAATATCAGTAAGTGAATTAATTAATCACAAAATCTTAACTGTTCAAGCACCGGAAATAAAAGAAGAACTTATTATTGACATTGAACAAACTAATTCAAAAAAATATTCAAACGAAGAAATTCAAGCTAAATATGAAGTTGCTGATTTTATATTAGACGAATTAACTTCAAATAAATTTATCCAGAGTAAAATCGGTATTCTAAAAGAAAAAAGAGATCAAATAAAATCAAACGAATACACAATTGCATTATTCGGAGCGTTTAGTTCTGGAAAAACATCGTATATAAATACTTTACTTGGCGATCGTGTATTACCTGTTTCTCCACACCCAACAACAGCAGCAATTTGTAAGATTAAACGCTCAACAGCTGAATCTGGTAATAAAAAAGCTGATGTGAGTTATAAATCGGAAGAATCTTTAAAAGAAGAGTTTCTTGATTTCTTCAAAAAATGGGGCGTGGAAGCAAATGAAAAAGAATGGTTTAGTACCCTTCAAAATTTAATTAAGAAACAAAAGGATAAAATCCCTACTGATGCTTTCGTTTATGCAGAAAGCGTATGTCAAAATTATGAAGAAATGAGAAGCTTACTAGGTACAACTAAGCGATATGATTTAAGTGAGTATGTAAGTGTTATAAGTGAAGAAAATAGAGCGTGTTTTGTAAAAGAAAGTACAGTTTATTTTGATTGTGAGATCACGTTAAGTGGAATCGTACTAGTGGATACGCCTGGGGGAAATAGTATCCATTCAAGACATACTGAACTAGCATTCGACTATTTGAAAAAAGCTGATTTAATTCTATATGTTGCACATTATCAACATGCCTTTACACGTCAAGATGAGTCTTTCTTAATGCAAATCGGACGAATGAGAGAAAGCTTTGATAGTGATAAAGTTTACTTTGTGTTAAATGCTTCGGATTTAGCAAAGGATCAAAACGAAATCGAAATCGTGCAAAATTTCTTTATTAACCAATTAACGAAATTAGGAGTACGTTTCCCATCAGTTTTTGCAATTTCAAGTATGCTTCAGATGAAGGGATATGGTGATTCAGAGTTAAATTTAGAAATCCAGAATAATTATAAGAAATTAAATACGAAAATCCAAAATTTCTTCCAATTTGAGATTGCGAATGAAGTCTTTAAAACTTTTATTAATGACCTATTAACAATTGAAAAAATCTTACGTGATACGATTAATCGTTTTGAAAGAATAAAACGTGAAAAAGATCAATTCTTCAACGAACTTGAGCAAATTCAGAAAAAAGTTAAAGAAACGATTAAAAATGCAGAACCTATTAATTTACCAAGAGCATTTATGAAAGAAAACGAACAATTGATTTTCTTCATCGAAAAGCGTATCGAATTAAGGATGCGAGATTTATTCCCTTATTTCTTTAATCCAAGCATTTTCAATAATACAACAAAAAATATTAAACAATTATTTGTAACTAAAATTCGTGAATTTATCTATGAAATACTGGAAGAGATTTTAAAGGAATTAAGAGTAACAGGATTTAGATTAGAGAAATTTTTAACGAATGAAATTTCAATGTCGCAAGATCGAGTAATTGGTGAAATACATTCTATTCAATCTGAATTTATCGTTCAAAAAAGTGAAATTAATGAGATCTTACCAGTTACGATAAAAAATCCTGATCAATTTATTAATGTAGATCGTTTTGAAAGTTTAAAGAATTACTTCAAAAATCCGAAAAGCTTTTTTGTTGAAAACATGAAAGAAACTATGATTGATGAATGCATTAATGAGTTGAGAACACCTTTAAAAGACTATTTAGCAAATATGAATAGCTTATTTGCAGAGCATTATCACATTCAATATGTTGATGCTTTAAATTCTGTACTGCACAACTGTAGCACTCAAATCGAAAATGATGTTCAACAAACAATTAAAGCAACAGAAAACTTAAATGAAGTAGTAGTAGATGAAAAAGTTTTAAACTTATTCAAAAAATTAATTTAATATAAGGGTGGACAATTAAAATTGAAAAATATTATTGATGTAACAATTGCACATAAATTGCGCTTAAATAAAAATGTTGTATTTTTAGATTGTCGATTTCAATTGTCAAATCCTGAATATGGTTTAAGTGAGTATCAAAAAAATCATATTCCGCTTTCTCGTTATGTTGATTTAAATAATGATTTATCTAGTCCTGTACAAAAGCATGGAGGCAGACATCCGTTTCCTAATTTAAATGATTTTGGAAATCTTTTAGGAGATCTAGGGATTGATCATGATACGATTGTTATTTGTTATGACGATGGTACGAATGATAATGCCGCAAGATGTTGGTTTTTATGTAATTTAGTAGGGCATCAGTTTACGTTTGTTTTAAATGGTGGTTATAAAAAATGGTTGGAAAACGATTTTGAAGTAACTTCTAAAATTGAAGAAGTACTACCAAAAAAATTCGAGATTAATGTTCAAGAGTATATGATTACTTCGATGAATGAAGTTAAGAAGAATGGTAAAAAAGAGGATTACAATTTAATTGATTCTAGAGAATCTATTCGATATATTGGCGAATTTGAACCTATTGACCGAATTGCTGGTCATATACCTGGAGCAAAAAATTCATTTTGGAAAGATGTTTTAAATGAAGCCGGAGAATTTAAAACAAAAGAAGAATTACAAACTCTTTTTAAACCATTTAAGAATAACAATGAAACTGTTGTTTATTGTGGTTCAGGTGTCACAGGTTGTGTTAATTATTTAGGATTACTTGAAGCTGGCTATACGAATGTAAAACTTTATCCGGGAAGTTTTAGTGACTGGATTTCTTATGAGGAAAATGTTGTGAATAAGAATAAATAATTAGTTGCAAAATAGTTTTAATTGGTATAGAATGAGAATACAAATTAACAAAACCTGCTGTGTGCGTTGTCAGTTTATGTCTTAAACCAATGATTTGTATACCGGAAGACCGATATTTAAGTAACAACATCGTGCCTACATATAGGAGGATGAGCGTTACTTGTGAGGACATCCACCTTGGAGTTCGGTTTACTTAGACATAAAAGGAACAACGGCATTTGCGGGAAAAAAAACCATTCACATTTTGTGAATGGTTTTTTCTTCTTTATATAATTGCTTTTTACTTTTGTTCTTTCTAATTTGAGTTACAATTGTAGAAACTAAAATCAAGCTACAACCGAATAAACCAATTTCTTGTAATCTTTCTCCACCATAATAATACCCAGTAATCGCTGCAAAAACTGGCTCAGTAGCAAGAATAATCCCTACTTCAGTCGCACTTATTGTACGCTGGGCAAACATTTGGATAAAGAATGCTGCAGCGGTACAAAAAATTGCAGTAGATAGAATGGAAAAAACAAAAAATTTATTTGTCCATAATGCATGATTGAAAATGACTTGCCAATCTTCAAAGATTAAAGAAAATGTCCAAGAGGCTAAACCTACAAAAGCAATTTGTACAGTTGCCAGTTGTAGTGAATTATAACTAGGTGAGTAGATCGTTGAATAAATAATATGAAGAGCAAACGCAATTGCACTGAAAAAGGAAATAATATCACCAGAATTAAACTTAGAATTTGTTGATAGTGTTAATAAAAATAATCCGATGAAGGCAATAATTGCACATACATTTTCCCGTAAAGTAGTTTTTTTCTTATATTTAAAGAATAAAAGAAAAGGAACAATCGCAACACTAATACCTATGATAAAACCTGATTTGGATATAGACGTGTAGTGTAATCCAAATGTTTGAAATACAAAACCTAGAAATAAAAATAATCCTATAACGATTCCAGGGAAAATATAACCAGCTTTTCCGCGATATCTTTTATTATTTTTTCGATTTAATAAAGTCTGAACTGTAAATAATACAATTGCTGCTACTATAAATCGTAATGCATTAAATGTAAATGGTTGGACAAACTTAAGTGTTTCTTTAACAATGAAAAGCGAAGAACCCCAAATGAAGGACACAAAGAGTAAAGAAGAAAAAGCGATTAATTTATTTTTCATATCGTCCATTCCTTTTTTATTTTATAGCTTTTCGAGCAAGTTCATCAGCAACCTTATTTCCGCTTGATGGAATCCATTTAATAAAGAAAAGTTCAAGTTGATCGATCAACTTAAGTGATTTCTCTAATAAAGGAATAAACAAATCGTTTTTCGAATATTTCTTATCAATACTTTCTTCAACGACTTTTGAATCCGTACGGAATGAAACTATTGTTAAATTATTTTTGACACAATAATCTAGTGCAAGTAGCAATGCATGAAACTCAGCTTCATGATTAGACATTGAAACTAATGGAATACTTAAAAAAACAGGTTCTTTAATTCCTTTTATGAAAATACCTGCACCTGAAGGCCCGGGATTTCCTTTGGAAGCTCCGTCAATATAAACTTCAATCATAGTAAACCTCCAACACTTATATATCTACCATTTTAGTATATATTCAAAAAAATGAAAACTTAAAATATGAAATGAAGTAATTTATATTCAACTAAAGCAAGTCTAAAATAAATAAAAGAAGAGGTGTGTCGGATGAAGATAAAGATCAGTTGGAAGTATCAAACCAAAAAGAAATATCAAATTACACTTGAAACTGATTGGCTAGAAATAAAAGAAGCGTTACTTTTAGCGGAAGATTTTGAAAGTACAGGTAGAACAAAAGAAATCATTTTTTTAGATCAATTCGACACAGAGTGGACGAAAAAACAAGTAATAAAGTATTTAAAAGAACTCGAAGAAGAGCCTCATAATATTTCAATATTTTTTGACGGTGGATTTGATCTATCAACATCTCTATCTGGAATAGGTGTATGCTTATACTTTAGTCAAAATGGTAAAAACTATCGAAAAAGGTTTAATGAAAAATTAGATGGGTTATTGACAAATAATGAAGCGGAGTTTGCTGCGATTGAAAATGCAATCTTATTAATAGAGGAAATGAATATAACAGGACAAACAATTGTTATTAAAGGAGATTCACAAGTAGTCATTAATCAATTAACTGGAGATTGGCCTTGTTATGAAGAACAACATGAGCGATTCTTAAATCGAATTGAAAGAAAATGTAAAACCTTAAAATTAACCTTACAATTAGAACTTATTAAACGTAATGATAATAAAGAAGCTCATAATTTAGCAACGCAAGCACTTAAAGGGAATAAGATAATAAGTACGATTGAAGTTACATGAAGAGGTGAATTGAATGATGGAACGTAAAGAAATCTTGGAGGAAATAGATACTTTAATGAAGACTTATTGTGATGGCTGTTTTGTCTATAAACATTTTAGAAAAGACCATAGTCAAAAATTCGCACAATCATTTTGTATTAATAAATGTACAATTGGAGAAAAAATAAAAACGATCGGTAAGCAATTAACTTATGACTGTTAACTTGCCCTAACTAAATTAAACTTAAAAAAGAAGGTGCTAATAAAAGCACCTTCTTTTTCATTACATCTGAGCTTCTCTTATTTGTTGCTCAATTTGCATTAAGTCTTCTTCTTGTTTCTTTAAAAACTCATCATCTAAATCAGTAGCAAGGCCCTTCATTTTTTCAAGCTGTTCTCTTGCTTGAGAAACTGCAGTTGTTGCATCTGTTAATTGTTGCTCGTCCATGCTCATTGTTGCATAGCCCACAAGCTTTTGAGCAGCTTTAACTTTCATTTCAACATCCTCAAAATTATTAAAGTTTGACATAAACACCCTCCTTATTTCACTTCGTAGTATTCCCAAATAAAATAGGAATCATGAAAAGCGAGAGGATTTTTTTTGTTTGAGTATACTGAATAATTCTTATTATAATCTCATTGGAAAAATAAAAAAGGACTGATAAAATCAGTCCTTTATGTAGTCAAGTTTATATTATAGCTTTACTACGTTAGCAGCTTGAGGTCCACGGTTACCTTCAACAATGTCAAAAGAAACTTCAGCACCTTCTTCTAAAGATTTGAATCCGTCAGTTTGGATTGCTGAGAAATGTACGAATACATCGTCTCCACCTTCAACTTCGATGAATCCGAAACCTTTTTCATTGTTGAACCATTTAACTTTTCCTTGCATTTTTCTTTTCCTCCTAAAACATTGCACATGAAGCGCGAAAGAATTTCCATTTATTAATATTGTTAATAATAAATGTTGAAATTAATATACAACTATTAAGAATATAAGTCAAGTAAGCGCTTAATATCAAAATATACATTCAATTGACTTAAAAATTTCATAAATAAAATAAAAAGTTATAATGAATTTGTGAAATTATTCACAATTAGAAAAGTGCATGATATACTACAATCAAAGAAGTAATTTAAAGTACGATTAAGAATAAATCTTGATTTCACTTTATATAGAGACGGAGAGATGAAAATGATTCATTGTGAATGGATTGAATTTAATATTGAAAATGATTTAATCACAGAGGAAAAATTTGAAGAAATGATGAATGATACTTTTCAAGCAATGATGGTTGACGAAAATAACTTTCCTCAATATATATGGACAGCTAACTTTGTTGTCATTGTAACAAAACGAATTAAAATATTAGAAGAGGTTGAATTTATTCAGATACCTCGTAATCCAGCGTGTAGTTAAAAAGTCTAATTAGGTAGAGAAGTAAAGGCAGTTCAAGAGAATGAATTCTTTTGGTACTGCCTTTTTTTCGTTTCTTACTGCTTTCCCTACCATTACATAAGTTATATAATGACTATATCTAACAAAAAAAGTGATACAAAAATTAGTTTAAAATGTGAGGAAGAAAATGAAATTAATTATTGCCGAAAAGCCTGATCAAGGTTTAAAGCTTGCAGCCCCTTTTAAGTTTCAAAAGAAAAAAGGGTTCTTAGTCATTCAACCTAACGAGTTTTTTCCAAAAGGTGCTTATTTAACTTGGGCTATTGGGCATTTATGTGAGTTATTATCACCTGAAGAATATGATGAAAAATGGAAAAAGTGGTCATTAAATACTTTGCCAATTATACCCAATCGCTTTGGGCATAAAGTTTCAAAAGGAAAATGGGATCAATTTTCAATCATTAAGAACTTAGTGCATTTAGATGAGGTTACTGAAATAATTCTTGCAGGTGACTGTGAACGGGAAGGAGAACATATCGTTCGCCTTATTTTAAATTTAGCTGGAAACAAAAAGCCAATGAGAAGACTTTGGATTTCGTCATTAACAGAAAATGCTGTTAAAAAAGGATTTAGTCAACTATTGGATGAAAGTGAAACCAAAAGTTTATTCTTTGAGGCGTATAGCCGTGCATGTGCTGATTGGTTAGTTGGCATGAATGCATCAAGAGTATATTCATTACACTTACAAAAAAAAGGAATCCAGGATGTATTTTCGTTAGGAAGAGTTCAAACACCAACACTCGCTCTTATTGTCAAAAGAGAACTTGAGATTGAAAGGTTTAATTCTGAACCTTATTGGGAGGTTTTTGCTACTTTTCAGTTTGATAAGCAAAAGTTTTTTGGAAAATGGCATAACGAATCAGAATCTAAAATAATGTCAAAGGAATTAGCTGAAAAAATTGCTGGCTTTTGTGAAAATAAAAATGTAAAAATTACCGATATTGAGCAAGAAAGAAAAGAGTTTCAACCACCTTTTCTATATAATTTATCGGCACTCCAAGCAGATGCAAACAGTAAATATAAATTTTCACCACAAAAAACACTCGAGATTGCACAAAAACTTTATGTTAAAGGGAATATTTCATACCCACGTTCAGACTCAAGTTTTATTACGAAAGAAGAAGCAATGATGCTCCCAGATATATTGAAGAAACTTGAAAATATTGAGCAATTTTCAAAATTCTTTCCACTGCCAAATCAATCTATCTTAAATAATAGTCGCTATGTTAATGAGAAAAAGGTCACTGATCACTATGCAATTATTCCTACTGAGCAAGTACCTAATATCCATAAAATGAATGATGAGGAATTGAAAATATATGAACTAATTGTAAATCGATTAATTAGTGCACATTATCCTAATTCAATTTTTGATTATACAACAATTCATACGTTAGTAGACGGGCGAGCGACTTTTATTTCAAAAGGGAAAATAATGGTTCAAGAAGGTTGGCGTAAAGTCATATTTGAAAAAACAAAAGAAAAAAATACAGAAGAACAAAATTTACCCATTGTTGAAACTGGGCAAGAAGGAATTGTAAAAAAGGTAGAGGTAAAAGAAAAGAAAACTCAAGCACCTAAAAGATATACAGAGGGACAATTAATAACATTAATGAAGTCTGCCGGAAAACATATTGATAATCCGGAATTAACGAAAATACTAAATAAAACTGAAGGATTAGGTACTGAGGCAACTAGGGCTGGTATTATTGGTACTTTAAAAAATAGAAAATATATTGTAGTTAAGAAAAATCAAGTTTTTGCTACAGATAAGGGGAAGCTTATAATTTATGCTCTAGGGGAAAATATTTTAACTTCACCTGAAATGACTGCAAAATGGGAACAGAGATTAAGTGAAATTGGAGAAGGAAAAGCAAGTAGTCTTGAGTTCATGGAACAAACCAAAAAATTAACTGAAAAAATAATTCTTGATGCATATGAAAACGAGAAGATATGGAATTTTTCAGAGTTTAAAATTGAAGAGATGCAAAGTTCGAAGTTTGGTCCGAAGAAAAAATCAACTAGTGTTGGAAAATGTATTAAATGTGGTGGTAAAATGATCGATAAAGGATCGTTTTATGGGTGCGATCAATTCCAAAAAACAAAATGTGGAGTTACAATTTCAAAAAAAATATTAGGAAAAACAATTACAAAGGCGTTAATGAAGCAGTTATTAAACAATGAGACCACAGAAGTTATTAAAGGATTTTCAAAGGATGGCAAAGAATTTGAGGCTTCTTTAAAATTTAATGAATCAGGGAAGATTATGTTTATCCAAAATTCCATTAAATAAAGTGAGGCATAATGTAATTTAACTAGTCAATTCTATTTTTTATTGCATATACTTATATACAATGATAATAGGAGGATTAGAGTGAAGGAATTCTATAGCAATGAACAAGTTTTTCTAACTGGTGGAATTGTTCCTTCCGTCTATTCATTATGTATAGACTGTAATCGGAAAATTGTACATGTACTTGACTTAGATCGAGTGGGCACTAGGCCAGTATGTGTATCATTTTCTAACAGTTTTGCAGAAAATATTTTTGAACAAATAAGCTTATCAACGTTAGGAAGTTACTTAGAATACCAATACTTAATTTATACTACAGAAGGTATTGTAACAAAATGGAAAAATAACGAACTTGTAGCGTTAACTAATTTAGATGAATGTAAACCGGAATTCATTAGTTTAATGAAAGAAAGAAGAAATACATGGTCTAAATATAAAGCTTTATACAATCGAAAATAAATAAAAAGGATTACTCTTTGATTTAAGAGTAATCCTTTTTCAATTTAAGGATAAAAATTCAGTATCACCAGTCTAACGAGATCTTTTGAACCGGCATATTCCTGTCTTTTCCTGTCTTTATTTGTTAAACTATCAACATATCATAAATTAGAAGGTGACAAAATGATTTGTTTTTTAGAAAATACCTTTCAAATAAAATTAGAAAAAAATGATAAAGGTGATTATCCGATTATTGTGACTGACGATGGAATATTTAGCGAGATGAGTCTGAAAGATAAACCGAGCACGTATGTTAAGTTTATTATAAATGAATACGATGAGTTAACGATTGATTGGTTTATCGAAAATGAAAATCGCTTTTCAGTAAAAAGCCTACAAGTTCATCAAATGATTTTAATAAACGATCATGATGAAAATTCAATTCAATTTGTATTAGAACGTTGGCAAAGCAGAATGTTTAAGATTCAATGGAAGCCAAAGTTACACATTGAATTTGGTTTATATTATGAAGTTTGTGATGATTGCGATTAAGATGATTTTTTTGGTTTTAGTAAGGTTAGGATTACAAGAAAACTAATCCAACCAATAAGTGGATAAAGGAATGTTAATAATGGTCCATAGCCAATAATGCTAATAAATAAGCAACAAATTAATAATAAGATAACGACTAAATTTGTATTTAATCGGATATATGAATTAATTTGTCTAGACATCCCATATATATTCCCTACTAGTGTGGTGAATATTTCAGCTAGAATAACCATTAGGAAAAAATAATAGAAAATTGGATGGATTTTTTTGATTACTTCTACCATTGGAATTTCATATTGTTGAAAATTGGTTACACCTGATACGTTCAGGTGAATTAGTAATAAAATAGTGCCTAATATTAGACCGCCTAATACACCGCCTTGTACAATAGAAGATTTTTCTTTGCACTCAAAACCAATCGGTACTAAAACAGCCTGGGCTAACGCCATATTTAAACAAACATAGGTTATTGGTTTTGTAAACACTGTATAGTTTAGCGAATTAATAGAAGGAAGAATATGGTCTAGTGTTATTTCATGCATCGTAAATGGTAAATGTGAGTTGATGAAAACTGCGACGATAAAAGCACACATAATTGGGACTACCGTATTATTTAGACTGAATAAACCACTTGTCCCTTTTCTTAAAACCATAAAAGTCAAAATGATAAATAATAATGAGCCGATAAATGAATCAAAATGTAAGTAATTTTTAAATACAGCTCCAGCACCAGACAACATGACACTAGTAACGCCAATTAAAACAAAGAATAATAGCCCATTAATAATATTTCCTCCGAGTTCTCCAAACAAAAGTACATTAAATTGCTGAGCAGAATTTAATTTATATGTATGAGCAATTGTCATAATTTTAGTTCCAAACCAACAAAATAATATAGTGGCAAAAAGGATCCCCATTGCACCATATACCCCGTTAATTGAAAAGAACTCTACAATTTCTTTACCCGTGGCAAAACCTGCTCCAATCACTGTTCCGACATACGTAAAGGCTATATTTCGAGCTTCTTTACTAAAGTTGAATTTCATAGGAAGTCCTCCTAAATGTAGTACTAAATTGTATGATACATTTTAGGAAAATAGACATGCTCCTTTAGTTAAAAGTTTCAAACAAATCAAATAAATGCATTTATACACACATATAAGAAGGAAGTACAATTAAAATTCAATTTACGCATTTTTTTAATTATGTTAAAGTGAGAAGGTTGGGGGGACGGACATCATGAATATACTTAAATGGAATTTTAATATGAAGATTAGACTCGTTGCTGAGTTTTTCTTTGGATTATTCTTTTGGATGTATTTACCATTTTTAGCAATTTATTTTGCTGAAGAATTAGGTAAAGTGACAGCAGGGATTTTACTTATGTGTTCTCAAGCTGTTGGAGTATTTGCAAATTTAATCGGTGGATATTTGGCTGATACGTATGGCCGAAAACGAATGATGGTCATTTCAGCTTTCATTCAAGCTGGAGGAATGATTTTGCTAACAATTGCAAATTCACCAATTTTAAATTCTCCATGGCTAACTTTTTTAGGATTTGCAATTATTAGTGTCACAGGAATGCTATATAATCCAGCAAGTTCGGCCATGGTAGCAGATACAGTTGAGGATAAAGATGAAAGAAACTTAGTCTTTGCTGTTTTTTATACGATGATAAATATTAATGTAGTGATCGGTCCAATTATTGGTGGTATTTTATTTTTTAAAGCAAGATTTTTATTATTTACTATATCTTCATTGATCTTTTTAATTGTCGCTTTTATGATTCTACTATTAATAAAGGAGTCATTACCAGACTCTGTAAGACAAGAAAAAGAAGCGTCTATTTCAAAAGTTTTAATTAAACAAGTAAAAAATTATCGTGTAATTTTTACTGATAAGGTTTTTTTCTTATTTGTTGCAGCGGGTATATTAATCTCTCAAACTTTTACTCAATTAGACTTATTACTAGCGGTTTATATAAAAGAAAGTATTCCTGTTCAAACATTATTAAGTTTTAGCGATTTTACTTTAAAGACAAATAGTGAAACATTATTTAGCTGGGTCATAGCCGAAAACGGTTTAATCGTAGCATTATTTACAGTTTTAATAACGAAATTTGCCAATAAGTTTAATGAAAGATTTCTATTTTTCGCATCATCAGTTTGTTATGCTTTATCTATGTTATTGTTCGGTTTCACGCTATCAGCCTATGTTATTTTTATTGCAATGGCACTCTTTACTTTGGGTGAGATATTAGTTGTAGGAAATCAGAACTCATTTATTGCAAAAATTGCCCCTGAAAATCAACGTGGACAGTATTTTGCAGCAGCAGGCTTAAGATGGTCACTAGGACGAACTATTGCACCATTAACGATTCCACTAGCTGGGCTAATTGGATATAAATGGACATTTAGCATAATTTCGATCCTAGCCTTGATTGGAGCATATTTATTTGAATTGATGTTTAAAGAAATCAAGAAAAAACCTGAACCGTTTACTGATAATATGAAGGTAGGATAAGTAGTAGTAAAAGAGGACCCAACAGATTGGGTCCTCTTAGTGTGTAGACAAAGTACAAAAAACTTGAGTTTCAGACTGATTGCAAGCGTTTGTCTTTCGAGGCGCGAAGCCTGATGAGGAGCGGAGTTACCCTAGACGGTAATGAGCACCGCAGACAGGCGAAGCAACGAAGAAAGCGAGCGTTTTCGGGCAGTCTGAGAGGACCCAACAGATTGGGTCCTCTTTTTAACGGTTATTTAATGTCTTATCTAGTGTGTCTATATTTTCTTGCATTAAGTCGAAATAATCTTTATGTTTCTTTAAATCATCTTCTGAAATAGTTGCTAGGTGGTTAAGTCTTAAGATTTCAGCATGGGTTTCATTTTTTACAACTGTTGCTACTTTAGGTGTTGCAAACGTTTCGAACAAAATATATTTAACATGATGTTCTTTAACAAAATCAACAACTTTCTTTAAATCCTTCTGTGATGGCTCTTGAGAAGGGGAAAGTCCTGTGATTGGGATTTGTTCAATTCCGTAATGTTGTTCCAAATATCCATAAGCTGCATGTGAAACGACAATATCCTTACGTGCAGAATGTAAAACTAAATTTCTTAATTCATTATCAAGTTCATCAAATTGATTTTCAATTTTATCATAATTTGCGTCAAAGTACTGTTTGTTTTTTGGCATTAATTTAACTAATTCATCTCTAATATTTTGTGCTTCAATTTTTGCACGAGATGGATCTAACCAAACGTGGGGATCAACGTCATGATGATCTTCATCTTCTTGAATTTCCTCTTCGTTTGACTTTATTAATTCGATATTTTTAGTTGCCTCTAAGATTGCAACATGATTATTTTTAAGTGTATCTTTGATTTTATCTGCAAAAGGTTCCATACCTGCACCATTGTAAACAAATAAATCGGAGTTTGCGATTTCTACAATTTGTTTAGAAGTTGGTTCAAAATCATGAGTATCAACACCAGTAGGGTATATGGAATGTACATCAACGTATTTACCACCAATTTTTTCAGCAAAATCTTGAAGGGGATAAATGGTTGTATAAATCGTTAGTTTGTTTTTATTTTTAGTACTTTGCTGATGTGTGTCCTTATTGCAAGCTGACAGAACTGCACTTGTTAATAGCAAAGTCGTTATTGCTAATTTTTTAAATTTCATTTTTTTCTCTCCCTAAAAAATTAATCATTTTAGTATTTTATAATGAGGTTGTTAATAAACGAATAAAGTTAAAAAAATTTAATTAATTCGTAATCATTCCTTTTTATACTTTAAAAAAAATGTAAGATCATTCTTATCAAACAATTAGGTACATAATTTAATAAAATATTCAAAATCGTAATAAATACGATTTAATCCTTTGTCATTATAGAACAGTAATTATTAATGTGCAAGAAAAATGCGATTTAAGTGGATAAAAAAATAAAAAAAAGTATGCTTTGATGAAAAAATACATCAAAACATACTTTTTATTAAGACTTTCGTTTTAAACGGAATTTACGTGGTTTCTTATTTTCATTACTTGATTGTTTCTTTTTACTTTTGAAAAATTGAAAGAAAATAAAGAAGATATAAAGCGGAATTGCTATATAAATAAAGAATGGCCACTGTTCTTTTTTAGCATGCCATACTAGATATAATGCGTATCCTAAAAAAATCGTAATAATTGTAGCATATTTAGGAATCGGAATATCTTTAAAGCTTGGAATTTTTAATCTACTAACCATTAAGAATGCTAATGCAACAAAAACTGTTATGATGACTATTTGCGGTATTCGACTTCCAAATAATGTCAAAAAGGCAACAAGACCACCAGCTGCTGTAATTGGTACTCCAGTAAAATATTTTAGTGATGTTGAAATCGGTGTAACATTAAATCTTGCTAATCTATATGCCCCAAACAGTGGGAATAAACCGGCAATTCCTAGACCAAAGATACCTTCAGTTGAAAATTGTGTACAAAATACCAAATAGGAAGGTGCAACTCCAAAAGTAACTATATCAGCTAAAGAGTCTAGTTCTTTTCCTAATTGTGATTGGACGCCTAAAACTCTAGCAACTCGACCGTCCATACTATCGAGCATCATTCCTATTAAAATAAGAATTGCAGCATTTCTAAATTCTCCTTTAGCGGCAAAGCCGATCGATAGAAACCCACAATATAAATTCCCTAGAGTAAATAGGTTTGGAATACTTTTTCTTATCATACATTCACTTCCTAAAATTGATATAAAAAATTGATATGTTCAAATTCAATAAGATATATTATAACCCAAAATTTAGTAATAATGGAATCTAATAATTAAGTTCATAAAATGTTTCTAGAATCGACATAAAGTCATATAAAATTTGTCGTATTTTGCACCGATAAAATATGTGAATAGTATTACAATCATATTGCACTACACTAAAATTAATAAAAAATATGATATTTGAACTAGGAATTTGGGGGAATTTAATAAAAAATAAATTAAATATTAAAAAAATACTTTTTTTTCTGAAAAATATGTAGTATATTGAAAAAGTAAAAAGTGATTTTTCAGAAAAATAAGTAAATTATAAAATGAATAATCACTAATATATGGAGGTGCTCTAATGAAGCGTAGATTAGCAACAACAGTTTCAAGTTTATTGGTACTAAGTACGGTACTAGCGGCTTGTGGCAAAGACACAGAAAAAACGGCAACTAACTCACAGAAGGATAAGAAGCAAACGTTAAGGTTAACTACAACTACCGAGATTCCTTCAATGGATTCAGCAAAAACTACTGATTCAATGTCATTCGAAGTTTTAAACAACGTAAATGAAGGTTTACTTCGTTTAGGAGAGGGTGACGCAGTAGTAGATGGTGTTGCTAAGAAAGATTCGGTTGAAATTAGTAAAGATGGTTTAACATATACATTCCATTTACGTGATACACAATGGTCAAATGGTGAGCCAGTAACTGCTAATGATTTCGTTTATGGTTGGCAACGTGCTGTAGATCCAAAAACTGCATCTGAATATTCATTCATTTTATACTATGTGAAAAATGCTGAAGCAATTTTCAATGGTAAAATGCCAAAAGACCAATTAGGTGTGAAAGCACTAGATGATAAAACATTACAAGTAACACTAGAACAACCAACTCCTTATTTCTTACAATTAACTACTTTTGGGACATACTTACCTGAAAATCAAAAGTGGGTTGAGTCTAAAGGGAATCAATACGGTTTAGAAGCAAATACTCAATTATATAATGGTCCGTTTACTTTAAGTGACTGGAAGCATGAGGAAAGCTTTACTTTAAAGAAGAATCCAAAATATTGGGACAAGGATTCAGTTAAGTTAAATGAAATTAAATACAATGTAGTTAAAGATACTTCTTCTGCAGTTAACTTATATGAAAACGGCGATATTGATAAAGTAATGCTTGATTCTGAGTACGTTGATAAATATAAAAATGACCCTGAATACAAAACTCAATTAGATGCTCGTTTAGTATTCTTCCGTTTCAATGAAAAACTACCAATCTTTAAAAATGCTAAAGCTCGTAAAGCATTTGACTTAGCATATGATAAAGAAGCAATTACATCTTCGATTTTAAATGATGGTTCTAAACCTGCATACTGGTTAGTACCTTCTGAGTGGGTAAAAGGACCAGATTCAAAAGATTTCCGTGATCATAATGGAGATTTCAACAAATATAATGTCGAAGAAGCTAAAAAATTATGGGCAGAAGCTAAAAAAGAACTTGGTAAAGATACATTTGAGCTAAAAATGCTTTCTTATGATGATACAACTCGTAAAAAAGCTGCTGAGTATGTAGCTGGTGAGCTTGAGAAGAATTTACCTGGTTTAAAAATTACAGTAGCTCCACAACCGTTTGAAATTAAACTTGATAACGAGAAAAAATTAGATTATGACTTCTCATTCTCAGGTTGGGGTCCAGACTATCCAGATCCAATGACATTTATTGATATGTTCTTATCTAACAGTCCATTCAATGAAATGGCATACAACAATCCACAATATGATCAGCTTGTAAATGCTGCTAAGAAAGAAGCAGACCCACAAAAACGTTGGGATGATATGATTGAAGCTGAAAAAGTAATTATGGATGAAGCTGGTATTTCTCCTATTTACCAACGCGGTCGTGCATATTTACAAAAAGATTCTGTTAAAGGTATTATTGCGCACAAATTTGGCGGAGATTTCTCTTACAAATGGGCATCTAACAAAAAATAATAGTATTAAACAAAAAGAGAAGGGATCATACTTCTCTTTTTTTAGGAAGTTTTTGGTATAAAAAAAGGAATTTTCTCTCAGATTGTTGAAATATAAAATTGTCAATAGAGGAAACGGACATTAAAAGAACATTTATAATAATGAAATATCATTTTTTGGAATGATCTATTAATGTTTTTAAAATTGATAAGTTTAATGAAGTAATGTTCGATATTAATTTTGACCTACAAAAGGATTAATAAACAACTGTGATAGAAAAGGTTTTTTCATTTTTTCTGTATAGGTAAAGCTGTAAAAGTAAATCTTAAAGGGTGTCCAGAGGATTACTTTGCTGGATCCTGTTTTATTTTGAGTATGAATAGAGAAGAAATTAAATTTAAAACTAATTTTTTTTGAAACTTTAAAAAAATATACATATTTGTCCATCTTTAAACATTTATTTAAATTGGGGCAATTATTAATGGTTTTGATTTAATATGCAAAAAAATACTTCAAAATGTAGCTTTTGGTTACAAAAAAGTAAAGATTTATTTAAATTTATTAATTTTTTTGAAAAAAATGTCGATTTTTTGTTGATATTTTCTAAAAAGTATGTAAAATAAAAAGTAAGTTAAAGGTTATTAACTATTCGGACAATGTAAATTGTTTGAATATTTTAATAGTTTTTAAGTCTAATTGTTTAATTTTGGGGAGGCAATCTAATGAAAAAGAAGGTATCGTATTTTCTATCTTTATCTGTTGCTGTGAGCATGCTTTTAACTGCATGTAACTCAGACAAATCAAATGAAGGTAAAAAAGAAACAGCAAAAGCAAAACCACAAGTATTAAACTTACTAGGCGGAGCTGAACTACCAAGTTTAGATTCAAGTACTAGTACAGATGCTGAATCTTTCAACGTTTTAGGTAACATTATGGAAGGTCTAAACACGTTAGGTAAAGATGATGTTGTACAACCTGGTATCGCAGAATCTTTTGATAAATCAGCTGATGGTTTAACTTATACATTCCACTTACGTGATGCTAAATGGTCTAATGGTGACCCTGTAACTGCAGGAGACTTCGTTTACGGATGGAAACGTGCTGCAGATCCAAAAAATGCATCTGAGTATGCATTCATGTTAAATGTGTTACAAAATGGTGAAGACGTTACTACTGGTAAAAAACCAGTTGATCAATTAGGGGTTAAAGCTGTTGATGATAAAACTTTAGAAGTTAAATTAGCAAAAGCTATTCCATATTTTGATTCATTAGTAACTTTCCCAACATTCTTACCATTAAATCAAAAATTTGTTGAATCTCAAGGTAAAAACTACGGGTTAGAAGCATCTAATTTAATTTTTAATGGTCCATTCGAGTTAAAAGAATGGAAACATGAGGTAAGTTATAAATTAGTGAAAAACCCTGACTATTATGATGCTAAAGACGTAAAATTAAATGAAGTCAACTTCCAAATCGTAAAAGACCCTGCAACAGGTGTAAACCTTTATGAATCAGGTGCAGTTGATCGTGCAGGTTTAACGGCAGAGTTTGTAGACAAGTATAAATCAAATCCAGACTATGGAACTACAAAAGAGCCAACCGTATTTTTCTTACGTGTAAACGAATCGAAAAATCCAGCTCTTAAAAACGTAAACATCCGTAAAGCTTTAAATGAAGCGTTTGATCGTGAAGACATTACAAACGTAATTTTAAATAACGGTTCAGTACCATTATATGGCCTAGCTCCAAGTAACTTCTTAGATGCTAATGGTAAAGACTTCCGTGATGCATCTGGACAACTTGTGAAATATGATCCAGCAGACGCTAAGAAATTATGGGAACAAGGCTTAAAAGAAATCGGTAAAAAAGAAGTAAGTATTGAATTATTAGGTACAGATGTAGAGACATCTAAAAAAATAGCTGAGTACTTACAAGGTGAGTTAACTAAAAACTTACCAGGCTTAAAAATGAACATTAAATCAGTACCATTTGCTCAACAATTAGATTTAAACTCTAAAAAGGATTATGATATTTCAATGGGCGGTTGGGGTCCAGACTATAAAGATCCAATGACATACTTCGATATGTGGACAAGTCAAAGCCCATTCAACCAAATGGGATTCTCTAATCCAGAGTATGATAAGTTAATCTCTCAAGCAGGTTCAGATTTCTTATTAGATCCAACTAAGCGTTCTGATGCATTCTTACAAGCTGAGAAAATCTTAGTTCAAGATAATGCGGCAATTCTTCCAATGTATCAACGTGCGATCGCATACCTAATGAAGCCAAAAGTAACTGGATTAATTGAGCATGCATTCGGACCAGATTACACTTACAAAAACGTTGTAATTAAATAATTAAGAAATGATAAAAGGCTGTTCTAATGTCAGGTCACTGACTTGGACAGCCTTTTTTTATATGTAATAATACATTCACCTTTGTATTTCTTTATTTTGACATATTTTATCTTGCTATGTATTATCATTGTAGTACAAGTTGTATTAGAGAGGGGGATTCTATTGACAAATATCATACATCAAATATTAGAATTTTTTGCATCATTAGGATATTTAGGAGTAGCTTTAGGCTTAATGATCGAAGTTATTCCGAGTGAGATTGTTTTAGCATATGCTGGTTATCTTGTAGCCGGAGGGCATATAAATTTTGTAGGTGCTGTAATAGCAGGTGTGATTGGGGGAACTATTGCACAATTATTTTTATATTGGTTAGGTTATTTTGGTGGTCGACCAATCATTGAAAAATATGGTAAATATATTCTAATTAATAAACATCATCTTGATTTAGCTGAAAAATGGTTTTCAAAATATGGCGTTGGAGTAGTGTTTACGGCTCGTTTTATTCCAGTTGTTAGACATGCCATTTCGATTCCAGCGGGATTAGCAAAGATGCCAATAAGTAAGTTTACACTTTATACAGTTCTTGCAATCATTCCTTGGTCTATACTTTTTATCAAAATTGGTGAGAAATTAGGTAAAAATTGGGAAACTGCTAAATCTGTTTTAGCTCCATATACACCCATGTTAATCATTATAGCGATTGCCCTATTTGTTGTATATTTTTTAATAAAAAAATTAGTGGGAAAAGGTAGAAAATAAAATAAATATGATTTGTTTTACATTATATTACATATAATATGATAAATTTCAATTGGAAGGATGAATTTTATGTATTCTATGTCATATGATGCACTAAAATCAGATTTATCAAATACTCTTTCAAATGTTCAAAATCAATTGAATACGGAAGATTATTCATTACATACAAAAGAGCAATTACAAAGTCAGTTAGAAGTTTATCAATACATTGATGAATTAAGTGATATGCATTATTTTTATAAAAGCGGATACTAAAAAATAGGTCACTATAAGTGGCCTTTTTCTTTATTTGTGAATAGTATAAATGCTCACTAAAATAGCTGCTAAAAGCCTTTGATTATTAGAAAATGGACTTTCTTTTTAATAAAGGTTGAAACATATATAAATGTTTCGTATGCTATTATTGTGTAGTTTTTGTTTTAGAATTAGAGGTGAATTAAGATGCTAAATTTTTATCTTTCAGATGCACAAGGGAAACTAAATCAAGTCGATGTTATTGAGAAAGGTTGTTGGATCAATGCGATCAATCCAACAGAACAAGAAATTCAATATCTAGTTCAAAAATTAGACTTAGATTTAGATTTTATTAAAGACCCACTCGATGATGAAGAACGTTCAAGGATAGAGGTTGAAGGGGAACACACTCTAATTATTGTTGATATTCCAATTGTAGCTCATGATGATAATGGGCACACAATTTTTGATACAATACCAATCGGGATGATTATTTCATCCAGCACTTTTGTCACAATCTGTTTAAGTGAAAATCCAATCTTTGAACGATTTATTTACCAAAAAGTAAAAGGCTTCTTTACGTTTAAAAAGACTAGATTTGCACTTCAACTATTGCATACGACATCATCATATTATTTACGTTATCTTAAACAAATTAATCGTAAAACAAATGAAATTGAAACTGAATTACATCAATCTACAAGAAATCAAGAGTTATTTACAATGCTGAACCTTGAAAAAAGTCTTGTTTATTTTACTACTTCACTTAAATCGAATAAAATCGTCATGCAAAAAATTCTTAAAGGGAATATATTAAAAATGTATGAAGATGATGAAGATTTATTAGAAGATGTAATTATTGAAAATAAACAGGCAATAGAGATGGCAGAAGTTTATAGTAATATCTTAAGTGGAATGATGAATACATTTGCTTCAGTTATCTCAAATAATTTAAATATTGTAATGAAATTTTTAACTTCTATTACAATTATTTTATCAATCCCAACTATGGTTTCTAGTTTTTATGGGATGAACGTTGATCATATTCCATTAGCCAATATACCACATGCGTTTCCAATTGTAATTGGTATATCTGCAATATTATCAACAACAATTGCACTAATTTTTTGGAAAAAAAGGTACTTTTAACTCACAAAGCCGCCGGTCATTCGGAGGTTTTGTGAGTTTTCATTTTTAAAAGTACATGGGAGAGAGATTATGAGTACGAATTTTTATCATTCGTTTTTACAAATGAATACGATCTTTATTTCGATTGTAGTAGAAGCATTGCCATTTATTTTAATTGGTGTTTTTATATCGGGGATCATCCAAATATTTATTACTGAAGAAATGTTATATAAGATAATACCAAAAAATAGATATCTAGCAGTATTAGTAGCTATTTTATTGGGATTTATATTCCCAGGTTGTGAGTGCGGAATTGTACCAATTGTAAGTAGATTGATCAAAAAAGGTGTGCCACACTATGTAGCGGTGGCGTTTATGTTAACAGGTCCAATCATTAACCCAATTGTACTGTTTGCAACATTTATAGCATTTGGTAATAATATTGAAATGGTGATTTATCGTGCCGGGGCTGCTATGATCATTGCTTATATAATAGGAATCGTATTATCATATTTAAAAATCGAGAATCCATTAAAACACGATCTAGTTACAATTCCAGTTGACCATTCAATTCCAGCTAGGAAAAAGTTATGGAGTGTTTGTGTACATGCTATAGAAGAATTTTTCTCAATGGGTAAGTTTTTAATTTTAGGTGCATTTATTGCAGCATTCGTACAAACATTTATTCCAACTTCAACGTTAATGCATATAGGTAATGGACAAGTTGCTAGTATTCTAGTAATGATGGCATTAGCCTTTATTTTATCTCTTTGTTCTGAGGCTGATGCATTCGTAGCATCTTCATTCCAAAGTACGTTTTCTTTAAACTCAATCGTTGCGTTTATGGTTATTGGTCCAATGATTGATATAAAAAATACATTAATGTTATTCCAACATTTTAAAAGTCGATATGTATTCATTATTATTGGGTTAGTTATTGTATTAACGTTTTTCACAACATTATTCATTTAAGGGAGAATCAATATGGCAAGAGCATATGTACTATTAGGATTTACCTTCTTTTTAATGCAATTGCATATTAAAGGTACGATCTCAAAATATATAAATATGAAATACTCTTATTTATCTCTGACAGCTGGGATATTATTTGCATTTCTAACTTTAATTCAAGTAATTCATACTTTAAGAACTAGTCATGATGAAGATGAACAGCATAGCCACGATCATGACCACGACCATAGCCATCATCATGAACATAATTGTGATCATACTTGTGTACATGGACATGTTCATAAAGAAGCAAAAGGGTTTAAAAAGTTTTTAAATGGCTTGGTTTTCATCTTTCCATTGTTTACAGGTATATTTTTACCCGTTGCAACTTTGGATTCTACGATTGTACAAGCTAAAGGGTTTCATTTCCCTGTTTCAGAACCGGGTAACAATGATCCTTTTATGCAAAGGCAGTATTTAAAGCCTGATTTAAGTATCTACTATGGGCAAGAAGGATATCAAAAATTAATTAAACAAGAATCAAAAGAATATATAAATAAGAAAAGCATTGTCCTAAATGATTATGACTTTCTTAAAGGAATGGAAGTTTTATATGATGAGCCTGGAAAATATTTAGGAAAGCAACTAACTTATAAAGGCTTTATTTATCATGAAAAAGGATTAAAAAAGAATCAGGTTTTCTTATTTAGATTTGGAATTATTCACTGTGTTGCCGATTCTGGTGTATATGGAGTGCTAATTGATTTACCTGAGGGACAAACGTTAAAAAATGATCAATGGATTGAAGCTACAGGTAATATACAACAAATGTACTATCAACCATTTAAAGTAAACATTCCTTATTTAGACGTTACTAAAATTAAGGAAATTCAACCACCAAAAGATGAATATGTATACCGTAACAAGTAAAATGAGCCTAATTGGCTCATTTCAGACTGTTGACAAACGCTCGCTTTCTTCGTTGCTTCGTCTGTCTGCAGTGCTCATTACCGTTTTAAGGTAACTCCGCTCCTCACCAGACTTCGCGCCTCGAAAGACAAGCGCTTGCAATCAGTCTGAAAATCAGGTTTTTAGAACTTTGTCTACACAATGAAATGAGCCTAATTGGCTCATTTTTTTTTTACTTTTAGGATAAACAACTAACAAAATCTTATAAAAAAGCCTACTATTGAAATTTCATTTACCGTACTGACATTAAAAATAGAAAAATAAATATAAAAAACTTGTTCATATCTAGACATGTACACATTCAATATCTAAATTTCTACGTATGTTATAAATGTACAATAAATAATTATAGAGGTGTTCTTAAATGTGGGGATTTTGTGGTTGCAATCGTAGAAGAGAAGAAAGAGAAGAAGTATCTCCAGTAAGAGATATGAGAGAGTTTGTTGAAGTTCGTAGACCATGTAATGAATGTGATTGTCATAGAAATCATGACAATGACAGAGTTATGAGTGAAAGTATGAATAGTATGAATAATGGTCATTCAAACAGAAACAGAAACGAAAACAGAAACGAAAACAGAAACATGGACGAAAACAGAAACAGAAACAGAAACATGAACGAAAACAGAAACGAAAACAGAAACGAAAACAGAAACAGAAACATGAACGAAAACAGAAACGAAAACAGAAACGAAAACAGAAATATGAATAATAATAGACGTAGTGGATGTAGAAGAAATAGAAATATGAATAATAGTATGGTATCACCAGCAACAAGCTCATTTTGTGATACTCAATTAGAAGCTGCAAGAAATAGTTGTGTTGCAAATCCGTTTACAGTATTTAATCGTTGCAACAATAATAATAATATGTAATTTATTAAAAAAAGAGCTTTTACACTAATTGAATTGCGAAATTTTTTATGAGGTGTCTTTTAGGGCATCTCTTTTTTTACGAATCAAAATTCTAATAAAATTCGTAAATGAGAGTGGAGTTCGAACAATTTAATATTTTAATCACATTCTTTTATAGCAGTAGAGTAATTAATAGGATTTAATAATTTTTTCATTCTATTTTATAGAGCTTGTACATACGATTTATTAGAGGTGATTTAATGAGACAATCAATATATATAAAATCTATTAATCTTAAACGTGTAACGGCAAGTGTCTTTGTAGGCATTGTCTTATTATTTTTGTTAGCGAGTTTATTTGTGACATCAATGAAAAATACTAAATCATATTATGTGCATCAATGGTTTGAAAAAATGAGCTATGAAGGATTTATTAAAGCGTTTGAATATGAAAATGGTCATTTTAAGGTAGGTGACGATTCTACTAAAAGTGGACAACCTATCGGTAATATACTTTTTTCATTTATTACAAATATTAGACTGTACGATCCAAAAAGTTTATTAGTGCATGAAATATCTAGTATGACGAAATTTGAAAATAATATCTTAGTTGCTGGAGAAGGTATTGATTTTACCAATCTTCCAATAGAATCAAGCTTAACACTCGACGAAATTAACCAAAATCCAACTGTTAAAGATCCAGTAAATGAACCAATTAAAAATCCAACAAATCCGCCATCACAAACTACAAATGGAAAAGATGTCTTTTTTATTTACCACACACATAGCTGGGAATCATTTTTACCTTTAATCCCAGGTGCAAAGTCGCCAAATCAAGCTTCTTCTCCAAAAGTAAATGTAAGCTTATTAGGTGAACGATTGAAAAAGAATTTAGAAGCAAATGGAATTGGTGCAATTGACGATAAAACAAATATTGGGGCTGAATTAACGAAAAGAAATTGGAATTGGGGAAGTTCATATAAAATGTCTAGATTGGTTGTACAAGATGCGCTTTCTCAAGATCAAGATTTAAATTATCTTATTGATATACATCGTGATGATCAGAGAAAAAATGTGACAACTACTGAGATTAATGGGCAAAAATACGCAAAGCTATACTTTGTAGTTGGCGTAGAAAACAAAAATTATAGAAAGAACTTAGCACTAGCAAAAGATTTAAATAGTGAAATTATGAAATTTAACAAAGGTTTAACAAGAGGAATATTTAGTAAAAACTATAAACAAGGGAATGGCGTTTATAACCAAGATTTATCACCGCACTCCATATTAATCGAAGTAGGTGGGGTCGATAATACATTACCTGAACTTTATAGAACGATTGACTTGCTCTCAGATATATTGAGTAAATACTATTGGGATCATCAATAGCGTTGTAAAAAAATAAAAAGAAGACCACGAAAAGAAAAAACTTTTCAAGGTCTTCTTTTTTCCTTTTGCCATAAAATTTCTATTCCTAGTTCATTTAAACTCTCTTTCATAACCATCAGTAAATTGTAAAGAATAGATACTAGATACTAAGTATTTTTGTTAAAATCTTAAGATGGAGGATTAGAAATGAAAAGAGGATTTATTATCGTACTATTAATGTGCTTAATTGGGACATCAAAACCGACAAATGCATTTGCGGTACAAAATGAAGTATTAGAAGATGCAGTGTTATCAATTCTTTTTCCTAGTATAAATAACCGTTTATATAAAATGTTCGGTCCAGGAGAACAATATAATTGTGCGACAATAACAAATATAAAAAAGAAATATAATGGTACATACGTATTCGGAGCAACAATTCAATTAATTGCATATAAACAAGATCAACAACCACCTTACACACTTGTTAAATTTAATTTTTCGAATGATGACGGAGAATGGAGTATTCGCTCTGTTACGAAAGAACCAATTCAAACAAAAACTACATCTTTATGTAGGCCACCTGTATAAGATTATTTTGAGGTAGAGTGCGATATTATGGTAAAAAATGTAAAAAAATATTAGGTAAAAAGAATTAAATTTATCATTTTTGATGATAAATTTAGTATAAAGTATGATATGATAAAGAAAAAAATTAAAGGTGGCAATATCGTTGGCGGGAATAGATTCAAAGGAGATAATCTATATTTATGGTGATAACCATAATCATTGCTTTATAACATCAGGTATAAATTATAAAGAGTTTGTTCAAGGACTTCCTTTTCCTCTTCAAAACATTCTTTTGCTAAAACACGATATTCAATGGTCCGAATTTAATTTAAATTCCTCTTTTTATTATGTTGAAAGAGAATATATTAATCAATTTATATTAGAACATAGTGAACATGATGACCTATGTTGGATCGATTTTGAAGAATTAGCAGATTTAGATGAGCTTGAACCTAAAGAAATTGCAGAATTACTGTATCTTGCTCACAAAAAAGAGCCATTACAAAAACCTTTTATACCAAGATTAAACAATTCTTTTGCATACATGAACATAAGTGATGGAATGTATCAAAAAGTTTATTATAAACGAACTAATGACTTTATTTTTATGCTTTGTAATGTCATATCATATAAAATTACACAACTTCAGAGAAGAAGTTTAAATATATTTAATCGTTCAAAACAAATTAATCCAATCAATATTAAATTAATGTTGACATTATACCCTTTAATGGAGGATGGATTGGTAATTGATTTAAGTGAAAGAGTTGAAAATAGAAAAGTAATCGAAATCCCTATTTTCCGAGTTGATTTTTATTCTGGTGTAGATGAAATTTTAGAAAATGTGGAAGAGTATCGTGACCTTACAAATCATATTGCAAATTTAACTTATTCAAAGAAAGATGAAGAATGGTCTGTCGTTCAAGTTTAAAGAAATAGATTGTCTTTCGATTTGTGATGTTATTTAAACCAATAGGAAGATGATGAAAATTGAGTAAGTGAATGTTTGCGGGGAATTTAAATGGACCTTTAAGGTTCTTTCAGTGAGTAGATGGTGTACAAAAATCATCTATTTTGAAAGGACCTTAAAGGTCTTTTTTTGCTTTTTTCAATCTATTCTTAAAGAATTGCACTTAAGACAATTAATAAGTTATAGAATATTGTGACTATTACCGAGAATAATCCAAATCCAATTGCTGTATATCCTAAAGTGGAATGACCTTTAGTTACAGAGTATATTCCAAGTGCAATTCCAACGATTCCGAATAAAACAGGCATTAAAAATAACGAAAATAGTGAAAAAAATAGAGCTACGTATCCAATTACAATTCCAGAGGCATGAGATTTATCTGAAGTAGTTTCCGAATAAAACACATTCCTTGTGGGATAAAACTCTGCACTATATTCTTCATTTTGATCCTTTGGTAAATTGTGATTACGTTTATGTTCTTTATGCTTTTTATGACGATACATTTAATTACACTCCTTTCTTTTAATGCCTTATCTTTAGTATGTAACTTTGAATTCCATTGATAAGTAGAAAGTATTAGTAATTTTGGATGATATGAATAAAGAATTTTGAATTTTTAAAAATGAATTTTTTGTAAAATTGTGCTATAATTTTGATTATAATGAAGTGCAATTGGAGATGATTGAATGAGTCAAGTTAAATCAGATTTAGAAATTGCTTTTGAATCAGAAATGAAAAAAATAAACGAAATTGCAGATAATTTAAATCTTTTTGATGAAGAAGTTGAAAACTATGGGCATTATAAAGCTAAATTGTCATTATCAATTTTAGACCGATTAAAAGAAAATGAAGATGGTAAATTAATCTTAGTTACTTCAATAAACCCGACTCCTGCTGGTGAAGGTAAATCAACGGTCACTGTTGGGCTTGCACAAGCTTTCCACAAAATTGGCAAAAATGCAATCGTAGCATTGCGTGAACCGTCATTAGGGCCAACGATGGGAGTAAAAGGCGGTGCAACTGGAGGAGGATATTCTCAAGTTTTACCAATGGATGATATTAATTTACATTTTAACGGTGATATCCATGCTATTACTACGACGAATAATGCTTTAGCAGCATTTATTGATAATCATATCCATCAAGGAAATGAACTTGAAATTGATGTACGTAGAATTTCTTGGAAGAGAGTAGTCGATTTAAATGACCGTGCTTTAAGAAATGTCGTTGTAGGTTTAGGCGGTCCATCTGGCGGGGTTCCAAGAGAAGATGGGTTTGATATAACGGTTGCTTCTGAAATCATGGCGGTTCTTTGTTTAGCGACATCAATTCAAGACTTAAAAGAAAGACTTAAACGAATTGTTGTTGCCTACACTATACATAAAACGCCAGTAACTGTTGGAGATTTAAAAGTAGAAGGTGCACTAGCATTATTACTAAAGGACGCAATTAAACCAAATCTTGTTCAAACGATTGAACACACTCCAGCAATTATTCATGGTGGCCCATTTGCTAATATTGCTCATGGTTGTAACAGTGTTATTGCAACTAAAATGGCTATGAAATTAGGGGAATATGTTGTAACGGAAGCTGGTTTTGGTGCAGATTTAGGAGCTGAAAAATTCTTAAATATCAAAACTAGAGCTTTAGGTGTTACACCTGATGCAGTCGTAATAGTTGCAACGATTAGAGCATTAAAAATGCATGGTGGCGTAAATAAAAATGAATTGACTAATGAAAACGCTTTAGCAGTTAAAGATGGAATTCAAAATCTTGAAAAGCATGTGGAAACAGTTCGCAAATTCAATGTACCTGTTGTTGTAGCAATTAATAAATTTATTTCTGACTCAGAAGAAGAAATAAGTGTATTAAAACAATGGGGACAAGATAACGGCATTAAGATCGTCTTAACAGAAGTTTGGGAACATGGTGGTAAAGGTGGCGTAGAGCTAGCTGAATCTCTTGTTAGTATGTTAAAAAATCCTAAAGAAACATTTAATTATTTATATGAATTATCTGATTCAATTGAAAATAAAATAGAAAAAATTGCAAAAGAAGTTTATGGTGCAGACGGAGTGAATATCTCTTCTAAAGCAAAAAAACAAATTTTGGAATTTAATGAAAATGGTTGGGGCAACCTACCAATTTGTATGGCAAAATCTCAATATTCCTTATCAGACCAACCAAGTTTAGTTGGAAGACCTACTGGTTTTAAAGTAGAAATAAGAGAACTTAAAGCATCAATTGGTGCAGGTTTTATTGTTGCACTAACAGGTAACGTAATGACAATGCCAGGTTTACCGAAAAAACCAGCTGCATTAAATATGGACTTAGATGAACTAGGCCGTCCAAAAGGATTGTTTTAATTAACTTTATAATTCTTACTGAAAAACATACTCGCATTTGATGCGAGTTTTTTCAGTATGAGTTAGTGTTTTAAAAAAATACATCATAATAGGGGAGATACTCATTTGATCAAGTTAGCTAAATATTTAAAAGCATTTAGTACAAGTATAATTTTAGCTATATTATTCTTATTTGGTCAGGCCATGTGTGATTTGAACTTACCTAACTATATGTCCGAAATTGTGAACAATGGTATTCAACAAAATGGTATTTTGCATGTTGCTCCAGATGCAATTAGTCAAAAAGGTATGAAACTAATGACCACCTTTATGACAGATAAGGAAAAAGAAATTATATTTAAAAATTATGAGTTAAAATCCGCAAAAGATAAAAATTCAAAAGGAAAAAAATACATAAGTATCTACAAAAAAGCAGATCAGAGCATTTACATAAAGAAAAAATTGAATAAGAATGTAGAAAAACAACTTGATCAATCATTTGGTGCATCCACTTGGACATTATTTAATATAATCCAAGAAGAAGCTAGTGGAAAAGTAAGTCACGCACAAACTAGTAGTACGCCGCGTTCAAATAAGATTAATTTAACAAAACTATATGAGTTGCAACCAATGTTTGATAAACTTCCCAAAAATGCGATACTAAATGCGCATAATAAAGCTATTTCATCGGATAAAACCTTACTAACTCAAAGTGGTATTATGATGACGAAATCATTTTATACTGAACTAGGCGTTAATTTACATAAACTAGGAAGTGTATATATCGTTAAAATAGGAATGATTATGATTGCGATTGCTTTACTTGGAGGAATAGCAACAGTCTTAGTCAGCTTCTTGTCCTCAAGAATTGCCTCTGGTGTCGCTAGGAATTTACGTAAAGATGTTTTCAAAAAAATTGAAAGCTTTTCAAACAATGAATTTGATAAATTTTCAACGGCATCTCTGATTACAAGATGTACAAATGATGTAATGCAAATTCAAACTCTTTTAATGATGGGGATCCGAATGCTTTGTTATGCACCAATTATGGGAATTGGCGGAATCATAATGGCAATTAATAAATCCGCCTCGATGAGCTGGATTATTGCATTAGCTGTTATTGTTCTACTTTCTTTAATTATGGTAATCATGACAGTTGCTATTCCAAAGTTTAAATTAATTCAAAAGCTAATAGATAAGTTAAATCTAGTTTCAAGAGAAAATTTAACGGGATTGATGGTAATTAGAGCATTTGGAAATGCTTCACATGAAAAAATGAGATTCCAAGAGGTAAACAGTGAATTAACAAAAACGAATTTGTTTGTAAATCGAATCATGACAATGATGATGCCTTCAATGATGTTGATTATGAATGGTTCATCACTATTAATCATCTGGGTTGGTGCCCACCAAATTGCTAAATCTAATATGCAAATTGGCGATATGATCGCATTTATGCAATATGCAATGCAAATTATTACAGCATTTTTAATGATTTCAATCATGTTTATCCTTGTCCCTAGAGCGGCTGTTTCTGCTACACGTATTTCAGAAGTATTGTCTACTGATGTATCAATTATCGATCCAGAGCTTCATAAAAACTTTGAAGCAGATAAAAAAGGATTTGTTGAATTTAAAAATGTTTGTTTCCGATATGAAGGTGCTGAAAATGATGTGCTAAATAATATTTCATTTGTTGCAAAGCCAGGACAAACAACTGCCATTATTGGTCCAACTGGTTCGGGAAAATCAACAATTGCAAATTTAATTTTACGTTTTTATGATGTTACAAAAGGGGAAGTTTTAGTTGATGGTGTAGACCTAAGGGAAGTAAAGCAAAAGGATTTACGTACTAAAATAGGATATGTACCTCAAAAAGGACTTTTACTAACAGGGACAATTGCCTCTAATTTAAAATACGGAAATAAAAATATTTCTGATGAAGAAATGGAGAGAGTAGCCCAAATCGCTCAGGCTAGTGAATTTATCTCCCAAAAAGAAGGGGAATTTAATGCTGAAATTTCTCAAGGTGGAGATAATGTTTCAGGTGGTCAAAAACAAAGAATTTCGATTGCTCGGGCTTTAGCAAGGAAACCCGAAATTCTTATTTTTGACGATAGTTTCTCTGCGCTTGATTTTAACACTGATTTTGCGCTAAGAAAAGCGTTAAATGAAGAGCTAGAATGGGCAACGATGATCATTATTGCCCAACGTGTAAATACGATCATGAATGCAGAGCACATTGTTGTATTAGATAATGGTAGGATTGTAGGTCAAGGTACCCATAAAGAACTTCTTAAAAATTGCCCTGAATACTTAGAAATTGCTTCATCGCAGTTATCCAAGGAGGAATTAGCATGAGCAATTCTAATAAAAATACTTTTCAAAATCGGGGCGGTGATCGCGGGCCCAGTCAAATGTTTGGACGAAATATCCCAATGGCACCAGGTCAAAAGGCGAAAGATTTTAAAGGTTCGATGGCAAAATTAATGAGTTATTTAGGTGCTCACAAAAAGACAATCGTTTTTGTCTTTATACTAGCAATTATTTCAACGGTTTTTACAATACTAGGCCCAAAAATTCTAGGTAAAGCGACAGATGAAATTTTTTCCGGTGTCATGAAACAAATTAGTGGTAGTGGAAAAATAAACTTTGGAAAAATAAGTGTAATTGGAGTATGGTTAATTGGTTTATATTTATTAAGCTCACTTTTTGCATATCTTCAAGGCTATGTAATGAGTGGTGTTACGATGAAGGTAACTTTTAAGCTTCGAAGTGATATTAATGATAAAATTCATAAATTACCATTAAGCTATTTTGATCAGACTAGTCACGGTGAAGTTCTTTCTAGAATAACGAATGATGTGGATACAATTAATCAAACATTAAACCAAAGTTTAACACAAATCATTACATCGATTACCTCGATTATTGGTATAACAATCATGATGATTTCAATCAGCTGGCAACTCACTTTAGTTGCGCTATGTATATTGCCTCTTTCTATGATATTTGTCATGATGATCGTTAAAAAATCTCAAAAACATTTTATTAACCAGCAAAGATATTTAGGGAAAGTAAATGGACATGTAGAAGAAATGTTAGGAAATCATGTTTTAGTAAAAGCATTTAGTGGTGAAGATGAATCTACGAGAGCTTTTAGTGAATATAATGATGAGTTATATAAATCGGCATGGAGAGCGAATTTTCTATCTGGACTTATGATTCCAATCACTGCTTTTATTGGAAACATTGGCTATGTTGCGATTTGTATATTAGGTGGATATTTTACTGCAAATGGATCAATGACAGTTGGAGGAATTCAAGCTTTCATTCAGTATGTTCGTTCATTTACGCAGCCAATTTCACAAATTGCTAATATTTCAAATATCCTTCAACAAACAGCAGCAGCTGCAGAAAGAGTATTTGAATTTTTAGAAGAGAAAGAAGAAGTACCTGAAGTAACAAACGCACGATTAATCAAGCATCATGAAGTTACAAGTGATGTTTGCTTCAACCATGTTGCTTTTGGTTATACACCTGAAAAAATGATTATTCATGATTTTAATTTAGTCGTTAAACCTGGCCAAAAAATTGCAATTGTTGGGCCAACGGGAGCTGGTAAATCAACAATTGTAAATTTAATAATGCGGTTTTACGATGTTAATAGTGGGGAAATCACAATCGGTGGACATAACATAAAGAATTTTAAAAGGGATGAACTTAGATCATTATTTGGAATGGTTCTACAAGATACTTGGCTATTTAATGGTACAATTGCAGATAATATCCGTTTTGGAAGACTTAATGCAACGGATGACGAAGTAACAAATGCTTCTATTTCTGCTCAATCTGATCACTTTATCAGGGCTTTGCCAGATGGATATAATATGATACTTAACGAAGAAGTGAATAATATATCCCAGGGTCAAAAGCAACTAATCACGATTGCACGTGCAATTTTGGCAGATCCTCAAATATTAATTTTAGATGAAGCAACAAGTAGTGTAGATACAAGAACTGAAGCACTCATTCAAAAAGCAATGGACAATTTAATGGTAGGTAGAACAAGTTTTGTGATTGCGCATCGCCTATCGACTATTCGAAATGCAGATTTGATTCTTTGTATGAAGGATGGCGATATTATTGAACAAGGTACGCATGAGGAATTAATGGAAAAAGAAGGTTTTTACGCAAATCTTTATAATAGCCAATTTGAAATAGTAAAATAAGAATTGATCCGATAAAATTGAATCAAAATGATTTTATCGGATTATTTTTTGTGTTGTTCGTTTATTATGATACATTATAGGAAATAAGCGAACTTAGGAATCTATTGATTAAAGGAGTGTAGATAATGTTTGATCCGACCGCTTTTGATAATATGAAGGTTGTCATAGAAGGGCTCTTATATGACAAAGATTTAGATGGAGAATATGAAATCACTGATCGAAATGACTTTGTTAATCTTTCCAAAATGGATCGATTATTCTCAATTCGATTTAATAAATTAAATAAGTCGACTAAGACAACAAGTTGCATATTTTCAATGAGCACATCAGCTAGTGATTTATATAATGAATTAATTAATGGAAATACTGAAGTAGGATGTTATATTGAAATTGAATTTTCCTTTCCTAAACCATTAGAAATTGAAATCATTCAAAGAAGTCTGCTTTTATTTCAAAATAAGACAAATGAGCAATTCACTCCATTTTATAACATTAAACACTCTATTTTAGATAAAAATATCATTGAATCGTCAGTAAACATAAAATTTCAAAATAAAATGACCGAAGATGACTTCGATCTAATAGAAGAATTGGTACATATTACAGAAATAATGTTACAATGGTACGATGAGCAAATATTAAAGGAGATTTAAATGGAACATTTTCAATTAGCAGAACAAACAATCTTAAAAATAAAAGCAAATAATATTACGAAATGGACAGCAGTTCAAGAGGAAGCAATCCCAGCGATTTTAGATGGGAACGATGTCATAGCGCAATCTCCGACAGGTACTGGTAAGACTCTTGCATATGTTTTACCTTTAATTAATAAGGTCGATGTAATGGAAGAAAATCCTCAAATTATGATCATGGCTCCAACTCGTGAACTTGTAATGCAAATTTTTCAGGTTGTTCAAGACTATACACAAAATACAAATATAAAAGTGGCTTCAATTGTTGGTGGAGCTGATATAAAACGTCAGATTGAAAAATTAAAACAAAAGCCTAAAATTATCGTTGGTTCACCGGGGCGAATTTCACAATTAATCAAACAGAAAAAATTAAAAATGCATTGTGTTAAGGCAATTGTTTTTGATGAAGTAGATGAATTATTAAAAACAGATGATCAAAAAGATTTACCGCAAATTGTCAAAGCAACGATGAAAGATCGCCAACTAGTATTTTTATCTGCAACAATTACACCTGGAGCAATGCAATTTGCCAAGGAAACAAGTTCAAATCTAAAAGAAATTTCGATTGAACAAAGCTTGGAAGGAAATATAATTCATGGTTTTATTCCTTGTGAAGAAAGAGAGAAGCTAGAATTACTTAGAAGAATTGCATCTGTTCAAAATATGAAAGCAATCGTATTTAGTAATGATCCATTTAAACTTGAAGGATATGCTTCTAAATTAAATTTTAGAGGAATTAAAACAGCGGTACTTCATTCAAAACTAGGGAAAATGGAAAGAAGTCGAGTTTTAAAAGATCTTCAAATCGGTAAAACCACTTTACTATTTTCAACTGATGTAGCAGCACGAGGAATCGATTTACAAGAGTTACCTTATGTCATAACACTTGATGTACCTGAAAAAGTTGAACAATATACTCATCGAAGTGGCCGTGTAGGAAGAATGGATAAACAAGGTACTGTCATAAACTTAGTAACACCTCGAGAGAAAAAGAATTTATTTAGCTTAAGAGGAACGCAAAAATTGTTTTTTGAACATTTAACGGTTTCACACGGTGAAATACAAAAAGTCGAAATGAAAGAAAAACAACCGAATGAAAATCAAATAAAAGAAAAAAGAACGAAACCAGTTTCAAATCAAAATAAAAAACCTGTTTCAAGTAAAAATAAACCAATGAAAAAAATTAAAAAATAATAAAAACTTCAGCCGAATGGCTGAAGTTTTAGTGTGTAGATAAAGTACTAAAAACTTGACTTTCAGACTGATTGCAAGCGCTTGTCTTTCGAGGCGCGAAGCCTGGTGAGGAGCGGAGTTACCCTAGACGGTAATGAGCACCGCAGACAGGCGAAGCAACGAAGAAAGCGAGCGTTTGTCAACAGTCTGAAACTTCAGCCGAATGGCTGAAGTTATTTATTTAATTAAACTTGATCCATAGCCAGTACTAATCCCATAGCTGAAACTTCCATATCTAACTTTATAATCTGGAAAACTGGGTGACTCTCATCTATATTCTTATTTTGAAGATCTTGCTTTACTTCACTATATAATGCTGCTGACAAAATCCTGCTTTTCTCATAAAAAGGTTTTTCTTTATTATCTTCAATCGTGGAAGCAGTCAGTTTTATAAAACGATCCAAATATAGTTTTAAAGACTCATATACGAAATTTGTATCTCTAGTTAATCCATAATGACCTAAGCAAATAGCATCAGGATGATACTCTTGAATTTTTCCAGATGAACTTAGTGTTGCTTCGTATGAAAATTGATTAGGCGATGTCGATGGTAAAATAAACGTACCTATTTCCTTTTGAAGCTGTGGATAATAAATGCCTAATGTATCTCCTGTATACATAAATTTACTAGAAGAATCGAAAATTGAAATATGATGATTAGCATGACCTGGCGTATGTAAAAATGTTAGTTTACGATTTTTACCAATAACCAGTTCCTCACTATCGGCTACCTGATAAATTTTAGTAGAGTCAATTGGAAGAATTGGATTAAATAATCGATCAAAATCATCACCATAAACTTGTTTTGCACTCGCAATTAATTTTGTCGGATCCTCTAAATGCCTAGCTCCCTTTGGATGGACAAAAAGAGTTGCATTAGGACATTTTTCCATTAATAAGCCAGCGCCACCTGAATGATCTAAATGAATATGTGTTACGATAACATTTTTAATTCTGTCTAATGAAATTTGTAACTCTTTTAAACCTTGTAATAAATACTCGTGGGAAGGACTGGCACTTGTTTCAATGATTGTAATATCTTCATCTAAAATAATATAACTACCCGTTCGTTCCTGAAACGATAAATCATATATATCAATTAAATATGTATTAAAGCCTAAATCTTGCATACTCTTACCTCCATTCTATAGTTAAAAGGTGAAGAAATTAGTTTAATTAAACTATAATTTAAATATTAATAGGTTTGAAGGTTTTTTTCAAAAAATAGTAATTAGAATAGACTTTTTGATGGAAAATAATTACTATTAACATTATAAGGAAGTAGGAGGAATGTGAAATGAGTATTTATGATTTTGAAGTAAAAGATAGCAAGGGCGAAGAGGTATCTCTTTCAAAATATAAAGATAAAGTGATAATTGTTGTAAATACTGCAAGTGCATGTGGATATACTCCTCAATATAAAGATTTACAAGCATTATATGAAGAATATAAAGAAGAAGGATTAGTAATTCTTGGTTTTCCATGTAATCAATTTATGAATCAGGAACCAGGTTCAAATGAAGAAATTCAAAGTTTTTGTGAATTGAATTTTGGTGTAACTTTCCCTGTTTACGGAAAAATTGATGTAAATGGTGACAAAGCAGATCCACTATTTAAATATTTAAGCTCAGAAGCTCCTGGTATTATGGGGTTAAAATCAATAAAATGGAATTTTACTAAATTTATTATTGATAAAAATGGTAAAGTCATTGAACGATTTGCTCCTCAAACAAATCCTCAAGAGATGAAATCAACCATTGAGAAATTATTGAAAGCTTAAGAACCTTCATTAATGTTGAATGGTTTAAAGACCATTTAAAAACGCTTGTTTTTATCGCACAATTGCAAGATTTGCTGCACGAAAAGACAAGCGTTTTGATTGGTCTATACTTCTACTTTTTCGAACATCGTTATACGAAATTAAGGACGAGTTTTGTACATTTAATCAGGACAAACCAGATGAAAAATCCAAGATTGGAAATCACCTGCTCGTTTTGCAATTTTTTTATTGGCGCCATTAAATTCGAGTGGTAATGGGATTCCATTTTCCATTAATTCGTTTCCATAAAAAGTGTGATTCGTAGTGTTTAGTAAATATTTCTTATTTGGATTTAATCCTGTCAGTTTTAAAGTCTGGAACTTCCTTGGATTTGGGCTTGCTAATATTTTGTACCAACCTATAATGGCTTCATTTTTGTTTTTACTTATTACCATCCAAGCTACTTCGTTTTCCTTAAAAGGATCAAGTAACCGATAAAAATCTCCTTTCATCATTAATGAACGGTGATGTTTGAAAAATTGTATTTGCGATTTAATTTCTGATTTTTCTTTTTCAGTAAGTATTAAAGGATTCAATTCATAACCAAATGTTCCAAAGAAAGCGACATTGGCTCTAATTGATAATGGGGTATTACGAAATGTTTGATGATTAGGTGATGCTGATACATGTGATCCGATGCTAGAAATTGGGTATAGTAGTGAGGTACCATATTGAATTTTTAATCGTTCAATTGGATCTGTATTATCACTAGCCCATGCTTGGGGTGCATAAAACAATAAACCAGGATCAAATCGACCACCACCACCAGCACATGATTCAAATAACACATTTGGAAATTCACTTATTAATCGTTCATATAATTCATACACACCTAAAATATACCGATGAAAAAATTCATCTTGCTGATCATTAGCTAACTTCTTAGAATAAGCCTCAGTTATATTTCGATTCATATCCCATTTTATATAGTCTAAATTTGTATTTTTTATAACATCTACCATTTTTTTATAAATGTGATCGATAACATCCTTTCTCGAGAAATCTAATACTAATTGATGTCTTCCTAAAGAAACTTGCCGATTAGGTGTATGAATAATCCAATCAGGATGATTTTTAAATAAATTACTATTTTGACTTACCATTTCAGGCTCAAACCAAAGACCAAATTTTAAACCTAACTCTTTAATTTTATAGGCAAAACGGTCTATTCCTTTAGGGAATTTTTCAGTA
The DNA here is from genome assembly GCF_042887255.1 of Gottfriedia sp. NPDC057948. NCBI lineage: Bacteria > Bacillati > Bacillota > Bacilli > Caryophanales > Bacillaceae > Gottfriedia > Gottfriedia sp. NPDC057948. Next base: position 271,381 of record NZ_JBHVPN010000003.1, on the reverse strand, counting down.
TTTGAATACCAATCGCCTAGAGAGCTAGTAGCATTATTTCTTTTACCAAACCATCCATCATCTAATACAAAGAGTTCAATCCCAAGCTTTTTTGCTTCTCTTGCGATTTGAAGTAAGGATTCTTCATTAAAGTTGAAATAAGTGGCTTCCCAATTGTTTATTAAGATAGGGCGTTCATTATTTTTCCACTCACCACGAATTAGGTTGTTTCGATATAAATCGTGATAAGTTTGACTCATTCCGTTCATACCTTGATCAGAATACACCATCACTACTTCAGGGGATTGAAAGTGTTCATTTTCTGATAATTTCCAAGTAAAACGAAACGGATGTATTCCCATTGTAATTCGAGTCATATCGTAATGATCAACTTCAGCTTGAGCAATAAAATTTGAGCTATAAACTAAATTAAAACCAAATACTTCACCATGATTTTCTGTAGTCTCTTTTCTTTTAAAGGCAAGAAATGGGTTATGTTGATGTGAACTTGAACCTCGTAAACTCGAGATTCCTTGTGTACCCATTACTAACTGACGTTCCTTTATATGTCTCTCTCTAGACCATGCACCACTTAGCTGAATCATCATGAAATCATAGTCAGGAAAATCAATAGATGCACTCATAAAACGTTCTAAATAAAAAGGTTCCGAACCGTGGTTACAAATATAAGCACTTCTAGTAATAACAGATAAATCTTTAAAAATTGTATAGCATAAGACTAATTCAGCATTAAGTGTTGAGTCCTCTAGAACAATCTGAATTGTTTCTGCGTCTTCTTCATTTTCAGTATAAGCCGCAGGTAATCCTTGTAAAAGGGGTTTCCCTTTTGTAATTGTATGATCTTTATAGATAAAGTTAGTAATATGGCTACCGTTTAACTGACGAATACTTAATGCCGGTTCACGATAGTCAGAAGTACCATAGACAGGATATTCCTGTCTGATCGTTTCAAGACTAATTGATCGATCAGCATAATAATAAGAAGTATATGTTGTAGTAGAATTGTCATTTTGGATATGAGTGAAATTTGAATGAATGTCAATCGCTTTTCCAAAATACAAAGACCCAAGATGACCATTTTTCATGACATAAAATACATAACTAATTTTTCCGTTTGTTAGATGAAACTTTTTTTGTTCGTCATCCACAAAAATCAGCATGATTGCACCTCTAATACATATTTAATTATTTCTAAAAACTTTTTATACTATTAAAGAAATTAGCCTAATTAAATTTTTATGCACATTATAAAATTAATATTTTTTACTTATTGAAAATAATAGGGAAAATTTAAATGAAATTTTATTCAAATTTTCATCTGATTTTCAGAAAAGAATTTTAATATTAATAGATGTGAGAAAGAGATAGGAAATAAAACTAAAAAGATAAAGTGAGGGAAATATTAATCAATAATCAAAAAACAATATATAAACAAAGTGGTGTAAGAAATATGAAACTATTTAAGAAACTAAGTCAGGAAAATAAACATTTAATGATTGCAACAATCTTAATGATCATTTATGTTTCTCCACTTTTCATATTAGGAGAAAATGCTCATATTAGAGTACATGATAATTTAGATTCAAATATTGCATGGTATAAAACACTTAAAAATTCAGGGCAATTATTTGGTAAATTAAATTCCACAATCCCACAGATCATAAATGGATTGCCAAGAAATGCTTATGGAACGGAATTTAGTGGTATACAGTGGCTAAATAATCTCTTTTCGCCAATGCTAGCTTATTCCATAGGGCAGTCAATTACTAGATTTTTCGCGTTTTTTGGGATGTATATCTTGTTAAAAAAGCATTTTATAACATCAAAGGAGAATTACCTTATTAGAGTATGGGTCTCACTTGCATTTGCACTAACGCCATTTTGGCCGTCTGGAATGCTAAGTACATTGGGGATGCCACTAGCACTTTGGGCGTTTCTAAATATAAGAATTGGGAAATATTCTAGGAAAGAATGGATTACCCTTATTTTATTACCTTTCTATTCTAGTTTTGTATTAGGATTCTTTTTCTTTTTAGTATTTATGGGAATGCTATGGTTAAGAGATGTATTTGTAAAAAAGAAAATCAATCTAGTGTTCTTTTTAAGTATTTTATTAATGACTTTAATGTATTTAGCAATAGAATATCGGTTAGTATTCTCACTAGTCATTCCATCTGAACCAACAAGTAGAAATGAGTTTTTAAGCTCTACATTGGGTTTTTGGCATACGATTCGATTAGTGTTTAAGAATTATTTTTTAGGCCATACCCATGTGCTAACACTTCACACTCTAGTCATTGTACCTTTATCTTTTATTGTATTCTGGACTTTAAGAAATAAAAAAAGAGGAATTATTGAAAAAAGATTTCTATACTTATTCATTCTTAATTTTTTATTATCCGTTTGGTACGCCTTTTGGTTTTATAAAGGATGGAAGCCAGTAAAAGAACAATTTCAGCTTTTAAATACGTTTAATTTTGCAAGATTTCATTTTTTAAGACCTTTAATAATCTATTTAATGTTTGCTGTTGGAGCCTATCTTCTTTGGTTAAAGGGAAAAGGTTGGCAAAAGTTTGTGGAAATTTGTTTAGTAGTTCAAGTAATTGTGATGTTTTGTGCTAATGATGAAATTGTGTATCGTGTAGCAGGGAAACCATCATTTAAACAATTTTATGCTGTAAATCAATTTAATGAAATCTCAAAATATATTGGAAAACCTAAAAATAGTTATCGGGTTGCAAGTATAGGCATTCACCCTGCGATTGCCCAGTATAACGGTTTTTACACGCTCGATACGTATAATAATTTTTATTCGCTAAAGTATAAGCACCAATTTAGAAAAATAATAGCACCTGAACTTGAAAAAAGCCCCTTGCTTGAAAATTACTTCGATCATTGGGGAGGGAGATGCTATTTATTTGTAGCTGAATTAGGTAAAAATTATGAATTTAAAAAGGACTCAAACGTAAAAATCCATCATTTACAACTAAATATTAACGAATTTAAAAAGTTGGGTGGGGAATATATTTTTGCGGCTGTCCCAATAGAAAATGCTAATAGTAATGGACTTAGATTGATGAAGACATTTAATGATGATCATTCAGCATGGCGCATCTATCTATACGAAGTAAAATAACCACTTTATAAGGACGTGATTATACATGATACCTTTACTAACAATTGTTGTACCTTGTTACAATGAACAGGAAGTTTTTGAAGAAACAGCCTATCAACTTACTTACTTAATTGAAGAATTAATTTATGATTCTCTTATTTCAGATGATAGCAAAATTCTATTTGTAGATGATGGAAGTAAGGATCGAACATGGGAACTAATAGAAAAAGAAAGTAACGATAATTTATTTGTTAAAGGATTAAAGCTTGCTAAAAATGTAGGGCATCAAAACGCACTAATTGCTGGGCTTGAAATTGCTAATAAACAATCCGATTGTGTAGTATCAATCGATGCGGATTTACAAGATGATATAAATGTAATACGTAATTTTGTAGAAAAGTATATAGAAGGTTTTGATATTGTCTATGGTGTACGAGACAGTAGAGAAACAGATACCATTTTTAAGCGTACAACAGCGCTTGGATTTTATCGATTCATGGGGAAAATAGGGATTAATCTAGTTCCTAATCATGCTGATTTCCGATTAATGAGTAAAAGGGCATTAGATGAGTTATTCAAATATAAAGAAACTAATTTATTCTTAAGGGGACTAGTACCTCTTGTAGGGTTTCCATCAACTAATGTTTATTACGATCGAAAAGAACGGTTTGCAGGTGAATCAAAATACCCATTAAAAAAGATGCTATCTTTTGCGTTCGATGGGATCACATCATTTAGTATAGCTCCGATTAGATTTGTATCACTGCTTGGGTTTTTATCCATCATATTTAGTTTGATAGCAGGTGGTTATGCAATAGTTCAACATTTATTAGGAAATACGGTTAGTGGATGGCCGTCATTAATGGTCTCAATTTGGTTTGTAGGTGGAGTTCAATTAATGGGAATCGGAATGATCGGTGAGTATATTGGAAAGATTTATCACGAAGTAAAAAATCGACCTAGATACGCTATTGAAACAGATTTATATACAATGAGCAATTCTGAACTAGTAAATAAGGGGCAAAGATGAATAAGACATTTATCCGTTTTATTGCAGTAGGAATTGCAAATACAATTGTAGGATTATCATTCATTTATTTATTACTTCATTTATTTGGTTTGTCTTATTGGATTTCAACATTTATTGGAAATTCTATAGGAGCTTGTGTAAGTTATATTTTAAATCGAAATTTTACATTTAAAAGTCAAGGCTCTGTAAAAAAAAGTATTCCATTGTTTATTATAGTCATTTTAACCTGTTATTTTATAGCATTTAATCTCGGAGCTAAAATAATTGATTACATTTTAAATTTACAGGATTTTATCTCTCTAAATTATAAAAATGACTTTGCTGTTTTAATTAGTTCTGGGTTATATACGATTTTAAATTACTTTGGTCAAAAATTGCTTGTTTTTAAAAATAAAAATATGACCAAAAAACAACTTAAAAACGAAAGAATGTGACCAAAATGAATATTTTAGTACTTGGCGGAGCTGGTTATATAGGATCACATGCAGTATACATGCTGATTGAAAATGGCGTAAATGTAGTAATTGTTGATAATTTGCAGACAGGAAACAAAGGAGCGATTCATTCAAAAGCCATTTTTTATAATGGGGATATTCGAGATAAGAAATTTTTAAGATCAGTATTCGAAAATGAAAAGATTGATGGTGTGTTACATTTTGCAGCAAATAGTCTAGTTGGTGAATCAATGGAAAAACCGTTGGAGTATTTTAGCAATAATGTATTTGGCACACAAGTTCTATTAGAAGTGATGAATGAATTTAATGTTAAAAATATCGTATTTTCATCTTCGGCTGCTGTATATGGTGAACCTAAAATAGTACCGATCTCAGAAGACTGCATTCCAAATCCAACGAACACCTATGGTGAAACAAAATTAATGATGGAAAAGATGATGAAATGGAGTAGTTTAGCATATGGTATAAATTATGTTTCACTAAGATACTTTAATGTTGCTGGAGCAAAGCGCTCAGCCGAAATTGGAGAAGACCACTTACCTGAGACTCATTTAATTCCATTGATTTTACAGGTTGCTTTAAATCAAAGGAAAGAGATTTCTATTTTTGGAGATGATTATAATACTCCAGACGGGACGTGTATTAGAGACTATATCCATGTTGAAGATTTAGTGAATGCTCATCTATTAGCACTTAATTACCTTTTTAATGGTGGGAAAAGTGATATTTTTAACCTTGGAAATAATAAGGGATACTCAGTATTACAAATTGTTGAAGCGGTTCGTCGGATAACTAAGCACCCAATACCATATAAAATCAGTTCTAGAAGAGAAGGTGACCCAAGTATTCTAGTTGCTTCTTCAGAGAAAGCTAAAAAAGTTTTAGGATGGACAGTAAAGAATGAAGACATCGATTTGATCATTAAAGATGCTTGGAAATGGCATAAGACCAATCCAAATGGATTTAAGAAAAAATATACTACTCAATATAATTAGATTCTAATTTAATATAAAATCATATTTTTTTGGAATTTGTCTACACACTAAAAACCTTCACTCTAAGTGAAGGTTTTTTCGTAAATTTAAATCCCACTTAGCCTATTAATGTTTTTCGGAGATAGAAAAATGATATAATATCACTAGTCGATTTATGGAGGTACGAGTATGAATCAGCAGGAAATCATATTACAATTAGAAAATTATGTTCGAAATCTTCATCAAGGTGATAGTTCTGGGCATGACTGGCATCATATTGACCGTGTTAGAAACTTAGCTGTACATATTGCAAAAAAAGAAAATGCAAATCAATTCATCGTAGAATGTGCTGCATTAGTTCACGATGTAATAGATGATAAATTACATGATGATCTTGAAGCTCAAAAAATACAATTAGAATCAATTCTAAATGAATTATTAAATAGTAATGAAGTCGTAAAAGCAATCTTGTACATCGTTGAAAATATCTCCTATAAAGGAGGCAATGGGGTTATTCCAACCTCTTTAGAAGGTAAAATTGTACAAGATGCTGATCGTTTGGATGCAATTGGCGCAATTGGTGTTGCTAGAACGTTTGCGTACGGAGGTAAAAAAGGTCGTAGTATGTTTAACCCAGAGTTTAAAATAAGAGATAACATGACGATCGAAGAATATAGAAGTGACAAAAGTTCTTCGCTACATCACTTCTATGAAAAAATATTAAAACTTAAAGACTTAATGAATACAAAAACAGCATTAGAAATGGCAGAAGAAAGACATTTATTTGTAGAAAAATTCATCGATGAATTTATGAAAGAGTGGAATTTTAAAATATGAAGATTTTAAGTGTAGAGAATTTAATTAAAACTTATGGGGAAAAAACTTTATTCGATAAAATTTCATTTACCGTAAGTGAAGGACAGAAAATTGGATTATTAGGTATAAATGGAACTGGTAAATCGAGTTTATTAAAAATTATTGCAGGTATCGAGTCAGCTGATGATGGAAAAATTACGACTCCAAAGGATTATGTAATAAGTTATTTGCCTCAACATGAAGACTTTGATAAAAAACAAACGATTCTTGAAGCAGTATTTGAGAGTGATGACAAAGTAATGGTTTTAGTAAAATCATATGAAAAAACTTTACAAGCACTTGGAGAAGACCCATCTAATCAAGGATTACAAAATGAATTACTAAAATTACAAGCTGATATGGATTCATTAAATGGTTGGGATTTAGAAGCAAATGCTAAGACGATTTTATCGAAATTAGGTTTATCAAATTTAAATTTAGATGTTTCATTTCTTTCAGGTGGTCAGAAAAAAAGAGTAGCCTTAGCAAAAGCATTAATACATCCATGTGATTTATTAATTCTAGATGAGCCTACGAACCATTTGGACTATGAATGTATTGTTTTTTTACAAGAATACATAAAAAGACTACAAAACGCAGTATTATTTGTAACTCATGATCGTTATTTTTTAGATGAAGTTACTACAGCACTATTAGAGCTTTCAAATAGTAATATCTATCGTTATGAAGGAAACTATCAGTATTATATTGAACAAAGAGCTGCCAGGGAAGAGAAAGAGGCAGCTACTAATGAAAAAAGAAACAATTTATTTAGAAGAGAATTAGCTTGGATGCGTAGAGGGGCAAAAGCTCGAACAACAAAGCAAAAAGCTCGAATTCAACGATTTGATGACCTTTCGGGTAAACTCAACAATCAAGAAAAAGTGGAATTAGAGATGAACTTTCAACAAACTCGTTTAGGTAAAAAAGTTGTTGAGTTTATAAATGTTAATAAGTCTTTTGACGAGCAAAAGATATTAGATAATTTTAACTTACTTTTACTTCAAACTGATCGAATTGGAATAATTGGTGAAAACGGTGCGGGTAAGACAACTTTATTGAAAATGCTTGTTGGAGAAGAAAAAGTTGATTCTGGTGAAATTGAAATTGGGCAAACAGTAAAAGTAGCATACTATACTCAAATACAAGAAAATGTGAATCCAACTATGAGAATGATTGATTATATTAAGGAAGAAGCAGAAGTCATTCATACACCAGATGGAAAAACAATTTCAGCTTCACAAATGCTGGAAACATTCTTATTTCCTACTCAATCGCACGGAGTACAATTGGGAAAACTTTCAGGTGGCGAAAAAAGAAGACTATATTTATTAAGACTTTTAATGACTGCCCCGAATTTATTATTACTTGATGAGCCAACAAACGATTTAGATATTGATACTTTAACGGTTTTAGAAGACTATATTGAGAATTTTAGTGGAGTAGTAGTTACCGTATCACATGATCGCTATTTCTTAGATAAAGTTACCAATAAATTATTAATTTTCGAAGGTGAAGGAAAAATTTCATCTACATTAGAAAGCTATACGGATTATTTAGAACGACAATCGAACGAAAAACATGAAGTTGAAGCTGTAAAAGAAACAATTGAAAAACCAGTTTATCAAAAAGAACAAAAGAAAAAGCGATTAACTTATCAAGAACAAAAAGAATGGGATAGTATTGAGTCTGATATCGAAAAACTGGAAAATGAGATTGAGCAACTAAATGTAAAATTACAAGGTGTGGGCTCTAATTTTGATGAAGCTTATAAACTTTCTAAAGATATTGAGGAAAAAGAAGCTCAACTAGAACAGAAAATGGAGCGCTGGTCAGTTTTAAGTGATTTAGTAGAAAGTTTAAAGTAAAGTATTAATTTTGAGTTTTGGATTCTGATGTCATATTACTACTCAAGTTTTTTTATCTCATAATGAGTTTTTAAATATAAAAGTTTATTTAAAATACCATTTTCCTTTTTTTACGAACTTACAATAATTTTGTATTGTAGAAAAAAATAAAGGAGATGGTAATAATGATAAACAATGTTGTATTAGTAGGAAGATTAACGAAAGAGCCAATTTTACAAACTACACCGAATGGAAGGAAAACAACTTTTATAAATATTGCTACGAATGTTTATTCAGATTATCTGAAAAAAACGAGAACGAATTATGTTTCAGTAAAATTATGGGGTCCCATTGCTGAATATGCTACTAAAAAAGCAAAAAAAGGGATGGAGGTTTCTATTGAAGGAGTTATAAAAACTTCAAGTTATGTAAAGGAATCAGAAAAACCTATTTATGTGACGGAAATAATAGTTGAGAAATTTCACCTTTTTACTCGTCGATCTGAAGAATTAACTCACAACGCAATCGAATCTAGAACAAATGACTTTGAAGAATTCGTTAAGGCGTTACAATAGTGAGTTTTTCCACTTTTTGATAGAATGGACTAAATAACAAGAAGAGGAGAATAAGATGAAAATTAAGTCAATCGAACCAACACCAAGTCCTAATACAATGAAAGTGTTATTAGATGAGGAATTGCCATCAGGAAGTAGAAATCATTATTCTATTGATAATATTGACAAGGCACCATTAATAATTCAAGAAATATTAGGAATAGAAGGAATCAAAAGTGTCTATCATGTAGCTGATTTTATTGCTATTGATCGTAAGTCAAATGCAAATTGGCAAACCATTTTGCTTCAAGTCAGAAATGTATTTGGTGAAGAAGTAAATGATGAAGCTACTAATGATACGATAATTGATAATCATTTTGGAGAGGTACAAGTATTTGTTCAAATGTATCATAATATACCTATGCAGTTGAAATTAATTGTAAATGGTGAAGAACAAAGAGCAGCTTTACCTCCATTCTATAAAGAAGCAATTATGAAACTAACAACATCTGCATCAAATGTAGTATTTGAAAGACAGTGGATTGATTATGGAATTCGTTATGGTGAATTAGCAACAATTGAGAAAGAAATTATTGATGAATTAACGGCTACTCACACTGAAAACGACATAAAGAATATCGTCAACGAAGTGATGACGAATGATGAATCTAATACTGTGAAAAAAGCAGTTCCTAAATTTGAACCATTTACTGCAGATATTTTTGAAGAAACAGATTGGAAAAAAAGATATGCGAGATTTGTAAAAATCGATCCTACCCTTGAAGACCTACCTTTACTAGAAATCGCATTAAAAGATGAACATGTTTCAATAAGAAGATTAGCTACAGCTTATTTAGGTATGTTAAAATCAGAATTAGTGTTACCTTATTTATATGAGGCTTTAAAGGATAAGGCAGTCGGTGTAAGACGAATTGCTGGAGATTGTCTATCAGACTTAGGATTTGAAGAAGCCATGCCAGCTATGATTGAAGCATTAAAAGATCCTAGTAAATTAGTTAGATGGCGTGCAGCAATGTTTCTTTTTGAACTAGGTGATGAAAGTGCAATTCCGGCATTAAAAGCTGCATTAGAAGACCCAGAATTCGAAGTAAAATTACAAGTTCAACTTGCTTTGCATCGAATTGAGAATGGTGAGGAAGCACTAGGTTCAGTTTGGAAACAAATGACTGAGCGTAATAAAGTAGAAAATGACAAAGGAGAAACAAACTAATGAATGCATATGATGAGTACATGAAAGGGATCGTAAAGCCAATGAGAGAGGAATTAACTTCAAATGGTTTTACAGAATTAACTACTGGGGAAGAAGTCGAGTCATTTATGAATGAATTAAATGATACTGCTTTTTTTGTAATCAATTCAGTTTGTGGTTGTGCTGCTGGACTTGCTAGACCTTCTGCAGTTCAAGCTGTTATTGAATCAGAGAAAAAACCTGCTAAAGTTATGACAGTGTTTGCTGGACAAGACAAGGAAGCTACTGCTACATTAAGAGAATATTTAGCTGACTTCCCACCATCTTCACCATCAATGGCAGTATTTAAAGGTAAAGAGGTAGTTGGATTTATTCCTCGTGAACAAATCGAAGGCTCAACTCCTGAAGATATTAAAGCAAGAATTCAATCAATATTTGCACAAATGTAAAAAGAGGATTTTTCCTCTTTTCAGTGTATAGACTAAATCCAAATATTTGACTTTCAGACAGTTTGCTAGCGCTTGTTTTTCAAGGCGCGAAGCCTGGTGAGGAGCGGAGTTTACCCTTAAGCGGTAAAGAGCTCCGCACAGGCAGGCCAAGTAACTAAGAAAGCGAGCGTTTGGCGGGCAGCTGAAAAGAGGATATTTCCTCTTTTTTTCTTAATTAAGGAGACATATGATAATTACAACTTGCTTAAGACCAGATGTTTATTTAGAAAAGGATGCAGAGAAAATTGCTTCAGACCTAAATGGACAGCTAATTCTCCGGAAAGAATTTAGCATTGAAGAAATCTATGATAGATTTAAAAAACCTATACTTGTTTTAGGTAAAAATAGATTAGAATGGTATGAGGATGATCAAGCAATTCCATATTTTTTTCACCCAAACTCCTCAGTTTTTCGAATTAGACGATTGATGAAGGGTGAACATGATCCATTTTGTGACGCTTGTTTATTAACAAAAGGTGATTCTCTACTAGACTGTACACTTGGAATGGCTTCAGATAGTATTGTTGCAAGTTATGTTGTAGGTGACCAAGGTAAAGTTTTAGGCTTAGAGAAAAACCAAATTATTGCTTACCTAACGAAGAAAGGTTTAAAAACAAATAAACAGAACATTTTAGATTGGTCGAATATCATTAATAAAATTGAAGTAAAAAATATAGATTATAAAACTTATTTGAAGACACTTCCAGATCATTCTTTTGATATTGTTTATTTTGATCCGATGTTTGAAAAAAATATCGAAACCTCTTCAGGTATTGCAGCATTGAAAAATTTAGCTTCTTATGATGATCTTACATATGAAGTGATCAACGATGCTAAGCGCGTTGCCAAAAAAAGAATAGTTTTGAAGGATCATTTTAGAAGTGAAAGATTTAAAAAATATGGATTTAATCAATTAATTCGTAAATCTTCAGAATTTCATTTTGGCTATATTGAAATTAAAGAAGATAATTAAGAATTACAATACATAATTAGGAGGTCAATATGAAGCAATACTTAGATTTATGTAAACACGTATTAGATAATGGCATGACAAAGACAGACCGTACCGGAACAGGAACAATTAGTACATTCGGTTATCAAATGCGATTTAATCTTCAAGATGGCTTTCCTTTAGTAACAACAAAGAAAGTCCATTTAAAATCAATCATTCATGAATTACTATGGTTTTTAAAAGGCGATACTAATATACAATACTTAAAAGAAAATGGTGTTCGTATTTGGAATGAGTGGGCAGATGAAAATGGTAACTTGGGCCCTGTATATGGTGAACAATGGAGATCATGGAAAGCTGCTGACGGCTCAACAATTGATCAAATTTCTGAAGTAATTAATCAAATAAAAACAAATCCAGATTCTCGAAGAATGATTGTTTCTGCGTGGAATGTTGGAGAACTTGATAAGATGGCATTAGCACCGTGTCATTGTTTTTTCCAGTTCTATGTGAATGATGGAAAACTTTCTTGTCAGCTTTATCAGCGTTAATTCTGAGCGCCTTTACAGAGTAATCTGTACCGAAAACCTTGCTAAACGGGGAAACTCTTAAATAAAGACAATCCCGTGCTAAATTTATTCTTTGTAGGTGGTTTTATGAAATATGTCTGAGGTTTTTAAAATATTTCATAATTACAAAGAATAATAAATGCCTAACGACTATCCAATTATGGAGTAGGGTGCAAGTAATTGGCACCCGAAATGCAAGGGACCTTTATGAGGTCGTGATATAGTCTCATCTGCATGGTGACATGTAGCAGTTCTTTTTAAGAACGGGCCAAGCGTAACGAACTTGGTTGAAGATTTTGTCAGCTGACATTTTCCTAGGAGTTCCATTTAACATCGCATCTTATGCACTATTAACAATGATGATTGCTCAAGTATGTGATTTAGAATTAGGTGATTTTGTACATACATTTGGAGATGCTCATATTTATACAAATCATCTTGATCAAATTAACCTACAACTAACAAGAGAGCCTCATAAATTACCAAAAATGAAGATAAACCCTGAAATCAAAGACATTTTTGAATTCAAATATGAGGATTTTACATTAGAAGATTATGAGTGCCATCCTGCGATCAAAGGGGTAGTAAGTGTATGATTGCTGCATTGGTTGCGATGTCAGAAAACAATGTAATCGGCTTTAATAATAAGATGCCGTGGCATCTTCCACAGGAGCTTGCTTATTTTAAGAAAGTAACTACTGGGTATACAATTATTATGGGAAGAAAAACCTTTGATTCGATTGGTAGACCACTTCCAAACCGAGAAAATATCGTTGTGACAAGACAAAAGGATTTTCAAGCTGAAGGCGTTACAGTTATTAATGACGTTAAAAGTTATGTTGAAGAAAATAAAAATAAAGATTTATTTATTATTGGTGGGGCTGAAATTTTTAATTTAACATTCCCTTATTTAGATACACTTTATATTACTGAAATTGAACATAACTTTGAAGGCGACACTTTTTTCCCGAATTTTTCAAAGGAAGAATGGAATGTTAAATCTGTTTCTGATGTACAAGTCGATGAAAAATCAAAAATTAAATTTAGATATTTTGTTTATGAAAAAAAGTATTGACATCTTGAATTAAAGATATTATTATGAGGTTAAGGGATTTGATTATCCCTTGATTTTTGAAAATAAATCTCGAATTAAAGATAAACGAAACTGAGAGGAAGATGTTTAAGATGAAAAAATTACTTTATATTACTGCAAACCCAAATGCAATTGAAAATTCATTTGGTCTATCTGTAGGGGAAGCATTTATTACTGAATACAAAAAGGCAAATCCTGAAAATGAAGTTGTTCATTTTGATTTATTTAAAGAAAATGTTCCTATGTTAGATGGAAATGTATTTGATGCATGGGGCAAATTAGGAAACGGTACTGCTTTTGAAGAATTAAGTGCTGATCAACAAGCTACTTTAGCTGCTATGAATCGTAACTTAGAAATTTTCACACAAGCTGATGAGTATGTATTTGTTACACCATTCTGGAACTTTAGTTTCCCATCAGTTGTAAAAAACTTTATAGATAATATCTCAATTGCTGGTAAAACATTTAAATATACTGAAAATGGTCCAGTTGGTTTACTTGAGAATAAAAAAGCATTACACATCCAAGCAAGCGGTGGCGTTTATTCAGAAGGTCCTGCAGCTGGAATTAACTTCTCTAGCCCATACTTAACAAGTATCTTAAACTTTGTAGGTGTTACTGATGTAACTACATTATTCGTAGAAGGTATGGCTGCAATGCCAGATAAAGCACAAGAAATTAAAGCTAATGCAATTGAAAAAGCTAAAGTTCTTGCTGCAGAATTCAGTGGAGCAAAAGTTTCGAACTAAAGATTCACAATAATAAGGAATCGGCCAATAAAAGCCGATTCTTTTTTTTTGATTCTCGTTTTATTAAATAATCAGGATGGATAATACTTTTCAAGTGGTTGGGCATTTTGTATAATAATTAACATACTCAACTATCGGAGGATTAATATGTTTCGCACAATATTTGCTGCAACACGCATTGTAGTTGGTGTAATTGAAGCAAAGCTAAAATTATCATCAGTAAAAAAAATACCAAAAGATTTACCTGTACATGAGCAAGACCGTCTAATGCACCAATTTCCTGATTATTTCGGGAAAATGATGATTGGCTGTACTGGTAGTAAAGTAAAGGTTGAAGGGATTGAAAATATTCCTAGAGACGAGGGAGTCCTATTTGTAAGTAATCATCAAAGTAATTTTGATATTCCACTATTATTAGGATATTTAAATAAGCCTATTGGATTCATTGCAAAAGTTGAATTAAAAAAACTGCCGATTGTACCAGACTGGATGGAACAAATGCATAGTGTATTTATGGACAGAAGTGATCGTAGACAATCACTTAAAGCTATAAAAGAAGGCGTTGATAAACTTAAAAATGGCCATTCATTAGTTATTTTTCCAGAAGGTACTCGAAGTAAGGGCAGTCAAATGGGTGAATTTAAATCAGGGAGCCTACATTTAGCAACGAAATCAGGGGTTCCAGTTATTCCTGTAAGAATTGAAGGGACTTATAATATTTTAGAAGCTAATGGTAATCGTATTAAACCAGCAAATGTTACACTTAAAGTATTTCCACCAATTTATCCTGAACAAATAGGAATGACAGATGCCAAAGAATTAACGAACTATATTAAAGAGATGATTGAATAATAAAACTAAAAGCGCTCATTTAAAATGAAGCGCTTTTTTTAAACAACAAATTTAAATATACAAAAATACATAGATGCACTACCTAATAATACAAATAAATGCCAAATTGCATGACTATATGGCCAACGTTTGACTAGAAAGAAAATTGTGCCAATCGAATAAAATAGCCCTCCTAATAATAAGTAGAAAAATCCTATTCCAGATAGTCCTACATAAATAGGCTTAATTGCAAACATCATTAACCAACCCATAATTAAATAAACAATGGTCGAAAATAATTCAAACCTATTAACATATATAAATTTAAAGATTACACCTGAAACTGCCAAGCCCCAAATAATTGTAAATAAGGACCAGCCAATCCTACCCCTTAAAGTTACGAGTAAAAATGGAGTATAAGTTCCTGCGATTAATAAATAAATTGCTGAGTGATCTAAAATTGTAAATAGCCTAATTAGCTTTGGGTCTCTAACGCTATGAAGCAATGTTGAGCAAATATAAAGTAGTAACATAGACAAACCAAAGACTGTAAAGGAAATAAAATGCCAGGGTGTCCCTTTATGCATAGCCTTATTAATTAAATAATATAGTGCTGGGATGCTCAGTATTGCACCAATCCCATGAGTAATAGCATTTGCTAATTCTTCTTTCATTGCTCTACTCATAAAAATGCCTCCTATTTTAATTGAATCATTTTTAACTATGAGAGTATTATGAACAAATCTAGAGATTTAATGTTTTCAATATTTTATAGCTGTATGTATATTTTGATCGATCATTTTATACAGTTGCTCTAAAAGCAAAATGAATCATAAAACAGACAGATATGGTAATCTGAATTTAAACAATATGATCCAATCGGAGGTATATATGTTACTCATAAAAAATGGCGAAATCTTTACCCCAAAGTCAATAGGTAAAAACGATATTTTAATATCGAATGAAAAAATTGAGTATGTTCATGAAGAAATAGACATTACCTCATCTTCGGTTCCTTTACAAATATTTGATGCATCTGCCTACTATATTGTGCCTGGCTTCATTGATGCTCATGTGCATCTTATTGGTGGCGGAGGTGAAGGTGGCTTTAAAACAAGAACACCAGAATTATTGTTGTCTGATTGTATTAAAGGAGGAATCACCACCGTAGTAGGAGTAATTGGTACCGATGGAACAACAAGAACAATGGCCAGTCTACTTGCAAAATGTAGAGCATTAGAAGAAGAGGGAATTACTTCATTTGTCTATACAGGCTCGTACCAAACACCTGTCAAAACGTTATTTTCTAAGATTGAGGAAGACATCATCCTGATTGATAAGATTATCGGTGTTGGAGAAATAGCGATTTCGGACCATCGGTCATCTCAACCGACAAAGGAAGAATTTGCAAGAATAGCTGCACAAGCTCGAAATGGGGGCTTGCTTTCAGGAAAGTCCGGCGTCGTGAATGTACATATTGGAGATAGTAAAAAAATGTTATCAATGATCGAGGAGATTGTTGAAGAAACCGAATTACCAATTACTCAATTTTACCCAACACATATTAACCGCAATAGCTATTTATTTGAAGCAGGAATTAACTTTGCTAAAAAAGGAGGGTTTGTTGACTTTACAACAAGCTCGATCCCACACTTTTTGAATAATGGTGAAGTCAAATGTAGCGTAGGATTGAAAAGAATGCTCAATTCAGGTGTAAGCATTGAACAAATCACATTTACATCTGATGGACAGGGTAGTCTACCAGATTTTGATGAAAAAGGAATACTCCGAGGTATGAAGGTTGGAAGAGTAATCAGTTTATATAAAGAAGTAAAAGACGCAATTATAAATGAAGGCATTAAGATTGAAGATGCAATTAGCGTAATCACTAAAAACCCAGCCAATATATTAAAATTACAAAAAGGACAAATCAAAAATGGATACGATGCAGATTTAGTCTTCCTAAATAAATCCACGCTAGAAATCGAAGCAGTTATTTCTAAAGGAAAAATTATGATGCAAGATAAAGAAGTATTAGTAAAAGGAACATTTGAATGAATATAGCCTAATTGGTAGAAAAGCAGGAATTACTAAGTATTCCTGCTTTTCTGATTGGAAAGCGAGCATCCTGTAGTGGAAATCAACAACACTTAACTCCTTTTACGAAAATTTTAAAATTATAATAAGAATGCTTTTTTTGCAATGTGAAAGCAGGAGGTATATGTACCTCCTGCTTTATAAATTTTAGATCCAAATACCCTCATTTTCCTAATCCCTCTTCTTTTCAACGAATAAAACAATAATCGAAAATTCATACTAGAAATAATTGTATTCGAATGAGGTGAATGATTTGTATATAAAAAAGACTGCATTAATCATAATTTCGATAATAGCAGTCGTCATTTCGGCTTGCAGTAATAATCAAGAGTCTAGTAATACTTTCAAAATTGGGATTGTCTCAAATTCAAACGGTAAAAATAATAGTTATGTAAACTCAATTGCTATGAAAGGTATTACTAAATTTGCAAAAGAGGAAAATTTAGAAAAAGATAAGAATTATAAATACATTACAACAAGTAGTACTAAAGGTTTTGAGAAGAAAATTACTAAACTGGCTGATGCAAATTATGATTTGATTATTGGAATAGGTAATAATTTATCTTCTGTATTGAATAAAGTTGCAGAAAACAATAAAAGTACTAAATTTGGTGTGATTGATTCAAGAGTTGACCAACCAAATGTAATTAGTATTAATTTTACTGAACAAGACGGAAGTTTTTTAGCAGGTGTAATAGCAGCAATGAAAACAAAAACAAAAAAAATTGGATTTATCGGTGGAGACGACAATGAAATTATTAACAGATATAAGTATGGATTTATTTCTGGAGTAAAATCAGTAAATAAAGAAATTGAAGTTGTAACAGCCTATTCAAATACCTTTAATGACTATAAAATAGGTTCAAGAATAGCAAATGACTTTTTTATGAAAGACGTTGATATAATTTTTCCTGTAGCAGGTTTAACAAGTAAAGGCGTTTTTACTACTGCAAAAAAGATTAGGAGATCAAATCAAAGGGAAGTATGGGTAATAGGGGCTGACCGTAATGAGTATAAACACGGTTTACCTGAAAACGTAACTCTTATTTCACTTGTGAAAAAAATTGATCAGGCAGTATATGATTTAGCTAAACAAGCAAAATCGAATGAATTTCATGGTGGTAAAACATTAATTTATGGTTTAAATGAAGATGGTATAAAATTAATACTAGCGGATAATAATGTTGAGGACCCAATATTAGTAAAGGTTAATGAATACAAAGATAAAATTCAAAGTGGTGCTTTAGTAGTACCTAGTAATAAAGAAGAGTATTTACAGTTTAAAGAAAAATTAATTTAATAATAATAAATTGAACTGATAATATTATTATGTAAACTAAAACTAAATAAGTTATTAAAATTTATTAAAATTCCTTGAAATTATTTGACGAATGAACAAATTTTTGACAATATTACTATATAAGGAAAGTTTGGTACTTACTTATTAATAGTGGATGGAAGTTGGGGGAAAATAATGGCTAACATAGGCTTTCCAGGTTTAATTTTAATTTTAATTTTAGCATTAATTATATTTGGACCAAAAAAATTACCTGAAATCGGAAGAGCATTTGGTGATACACTTAGAGAATTTAAGCGTTCTACACAAGGATTAACAAATGATCTTTTAGAAGACAAAGACGAAAAGAACAACAAATAAATCAGTAAAAGACTCGGTAAAAGTACCGGGTTTTTTTTTGAATTCAAAAGCCTCAACTTGTCCCTCTTATAACTGAAAAATCCCCTCATGTCAATATGATTTTTAAACAATTTTTGAAATTTTAATGGAACTTTAATATTTACTGTTAACTTATAGTAAAAATGATATAATGAATTTGCTTTGCAAATTTTGTAGAATTTTAGAGAAGAAAGATGTGAATTGATTGGCAAACATTAAGATTGTAACTGACTCAACGGCCGACTTATTAAAAGAAGAAATTGAAAATTTAAATATAACAGTCATTCCTTTAACAATTCAAATAAATGGTGGAACATATTTAGATGGGGTTAATATATCTCCAAAGCAATTTATTGATGAAATGCAACAATCAGTTGAATTGCCAAAGACATCACAACCAGCTGTAGGAACATTTGTAGAAACATTTGAAAAATTGACAGCCGATGGAAGTAGAGTCATTTCAATTCACTTATCCAGCGGTTTAAGTGGTACTTATTCAACCGCATGTGCAGCTGCAGGGATGGTTGAAGGTGATGTAACAGTAATCGATTCAGCTTTTATTACAAGAGCGATGGCTTTTCAAGTCATTGAGGCAGCACAAATGGCTGAAGAGGGATCCACAGTTGAAGACATAGTTAACCGACTTACGGAAATTAAAAATAGTACGTATTTATATATCATGGTAGATACGCTTGAAAACTTAGTTAAAGGTGGAAGAATTGGAAAGGGTAAAGCCTTCATTGGGTCTTTACTAAATATTAAACCGATTGCATCACTTGAAGGTGGAGTTTATTCTCCAGTTGGTAAAGTGCGTAGCCACCAGCAAGTAGTAAAAACATTAACTAAATATTTTGAACAAGACACACTTGGAAAAACGATAAAAGGTGTAGGAATTGCACACGCAGATGCACCTGAGCTTGCAGAGAATCTTAGAAAATCAATACAACAGCTAACGAACCTTGAATTAGATGAAACTGATTATACAACTCCAGTAATTAGTACACATACAGGAAAAGGTGCAATTGGGTTCGTTTTTTATGCTGAATAAATTTACTATTCAACATTTCATTTTTTAACATAAGAAAGAAGAAGCTTAATAGGTAATGGCTTCTTCTTTTTTATTTCCTACGATTGAGGGATGAATTGTTTCACCAAGTAATGAAATTTTAAGCTTTTCGGGTTTTATTTTTTTCCTTTTCCATTCAGAACATAATCGCTCTAGAGCCTCTAAAGGAGTATCATCTGCAAGTTTAAATGTTCCGTAATGCATTGGGATAAATAACTTCGCGTTTAAATCTAAAAACGCTTGAACAGCTTCTTCAGGTGACATATGGTTGTGTTTCATAAACCATTCAGGTTCATATGCTCCGATTGGAATAATTGCTGTATCAATTTTAAATCTTTTACCGATTTCTTTGAATCCTGAAAAATAAGCACTGTCACCAACGTGATATATACAGTCATTGGACGTTTTGAATACAAATCCACCCCAATGTGATTTATTTCTGTCAAATAAAGTTCTTTTCGTCCAGTGCTGAGAAGGTACAAATGCAATATTGATCCCTAAAAAGTCTTTTGACTCCCACCATTTCATTTCATGGACATTTTTATAGCCTTTACTAACAAATTTTTGTTTTAAGCCAATCGGTAAAATGAATCGTGTTTTTTTAGGGAAATGTCGCAATGTATTAAAATCTAGATGATCATAGTGACCATGAGAAATACAAATTATGTCTATTGGAGGTAATTCTGATATAAGAATTCCTGGTTCTGACAATCGTTTTTTTAAAGCCATTTGATTAGCATAAACAGGGTCAGTTAATATATTGACTCCTTTTATTTGAATTAAAAAAGTAGAGTGTCCAATCCAAGTAATTGTTGTTTTATCACGATTTTCCTTTAAAAAGGAGATTTTTTTATGACTACATTGTTGAATTACACTACTATAATCCTTTTTTGTCTTACTTCTTTCGATTCCACATTTGATAAAATCTTTAAAAGTTTTACGATAACTCGTGTCTAAATTTTCATATTTTTTATTTGCCATTATCAGTCATCCTTTCAAGATTCTTTATCAATATGTTTAGTTTAACTTTACTTTGTAAAAATATCATTTGAAAAATTTTAAATATATATGTTAATTAGTTTAAATTATTAGAAAGAAACGATCTGTTTTTGATACAATGGACAAGTACAATGCTTGCGTAGGGGGATAAGTATGAAGAGAAATATGGTATTTGTGACATTAATAATGATTTTATGTCTGGCATTATTAAGTGGCTGTGGAAATAAAATTGATAATCCTTTAAATTGGGATTTAGAAAAATTTACATACACTAACCAGGACGGTAAAACTTTTGGGACAAAAGATTTAAAAGGAAAAGTCTGGCTAACAGATTTTATATTTACAAGTTGTGAAACAGTTTGTCCGCCAATGACAGCAAATATGGCAAAACTTCAACAAAAGGCTGCAGAGAAGAAGTTAAATGTAGACTTCATCTCATTTAGTATTGATCCTGAAGTTGATACGCCACAATTATTAACGACATTCGCAAATAAATTTAATGCTGATTTTAGTAATTGGAATTTCTTAACTGGATATTCTCAAAAACACATTGAAAAATTTGCATCTGAAAACTTTAAAACGATTGTTAAAAAACCTGAAAACAATTCACAAGTTATCCATGGTACTAAATTTTATTTAATTGATCAAAACGGAAAAATCGTTAAAGATTATAGTGGTGTAAGTAATGTGCCATTTGATGAGATTTTATCTGATATTGAAACTTTGACAGGGAAATAAAGCTTGCTCTTTAAGTAAAAAGATTTTCTATTTATTTAATAAAAAACTGAGTTTCTAAAAGATACTCAGTTTTTTATTTGAATTTAGTTAATTGTGTTGTCTGCAGTGTAAATTTTTAGTCTAAAAAGATTTGTTTTTGGTATTCAGGTGATTTTGTACCTTTTATGACAAGCATACCGTTTTCGTATGTTGCAGTAGCTGTTGTTGCATTAATTGGGTAAGGTAATTTTACGACTCTTTGAGATTGGCTATAAGAATATTTTTTATAGGAATAATTTGATTGATCGTTTTGTACTTCAGTAGTCGTATCAGTTTTTAAGCCTATTGTTAGGATTGTTCCTTCAAGGTCCATATAAATTTGTTCTTTACTTACACCTGGCATACTTGCCTGAATGATTAATTCCTCACCGTTTTCAATAATCTCTACACCGATCGAGGAAAAAACTCCATGTTTATGAAAGAATTTATCAATCTCATCAAAAAGGCCTCTAATAGGCGACTGATCTATTAGATCATCCACCTTTTTTAAATAATGTTGAAGATCAATAGATGAATGACTTTGTTTTTCATCTTGAGCGTTGTTTTTTTCTTTTTCACTCATATTCATACCTCCTATCATTCCGACTAACGCAGTATATGTAAGGAGCCTAAACACTGTGCATGTTTAGATGGAATGTTTTTTTTATGCGAATGTTGAAAATCAATTTTTGTCATGTACAATGGATGGAAAGATAAACCGTGAGAAGAGGATGAAGAATGGAAATACTGTTTGCAACAAAAGAAGATGTACTAGAAATTGTAACAATATATAATGATGCAATTCTAAACACGACAGCAACATTTGATATGAAAATAAAAACAGAAGAAGAAATGCAAAAGTGGTTTGCCAACCATAACGAGCTTTACCCTGTAATTGTTTCCAAAGAAAATGGTCAAGCAACTGGATATTGTTCACTTACACAGTTTAAGGAAAAAGATGCATATAAACATACGGTTGAACTATCTGTCTATATTCATCCAGATCATCGTCGAAAAGGACTAGCGAAGGCATTAATGACTGAGATGATTGAAATTGCCAAAAAATTAGGTCACTTTACAATTATTTCTTGTATTACTAGCGGAAATGAAGTAAGCGAAAGATTACATGAGAAATTAGGATATAAAAAGGTAGGTCATTTTTATAAAGTAGGCCAGAAATTTAATCAATGGCTGGATATTGTATATTATCAATTAATGCTATAACCCAATTACAAAACTTTAAAAAAATATCGGCAATAAAAAACACTCAATTTTACCTGGCAGTCAGCTTGTAGATAAAGTACTAAATGCTTGAAGATCGAACTAATTGCAAGCGCTTGTCTCTCGCAGCGCGAAGCCTAGTGAGGAGCGGAGTTACCTTAGACGAAAAATGGGCACTCAGATAGGCGAAGTAACGAAGAAAACGAGCGTCTGGCAGGTAGTTTAACACTCAGGTTTACCTGGGTGTTTTTATTTGTAAAAAGGCCGTATTATTCATAATTTCTATACTATGAACGTAAAATGTAGGAGAAATGTCGGAAAGTGGGGGAAATGACTTTGAAATTAAAACGCGCATTGACCCAGAAATTAGCCAAAAAAATTCACAACTTTTTATTCCTTGGAAAAATTGTTACAGAAAGAGTAGTGGACCAAGAGAAGCAGAGCTTACTTTTCTATGAAGATGAGGATCATATTCGTTTTTATGTAGAGTGCTTATCACCAATTCCATCAAAGCTAAAAGCTAGTTTTTCAACTCAAGATGTTTTGTTTGTGGGTACAACTGCAAATAAAAATAATGAAAGTAAAATAAAACCACTAATTAAAAGTAAGAAAAAAGATGACATAATTGAAGGATTAAAAAAAATTTTTGATTCTAAATTAGTCATGTTTCGTCTTGAATACGCAAATGAAGTAGTCACAGCAGATCTAGTTGAGTTTTTTGATGGAAAACGGGATACATCTTACCATCTACTGCCTGTCATTGAACTTAGGGGAGAGGGAAAGCGTGAAGAGGTCGAAAACCGACTTATAAAAGGTTCTTTGCCAATTCATCTGCCAAAATATTTTAATGAATTTGATCAACCTGAATTTGTCTTTTATGAAAATAGACTATATGGTAATTTGTTTTTAAAATCGATGATGAATGATATTAGTTATTTAGAAAAACAAAATGAAGTTACATTTCAAGATTATGATGAAGATGAACTTAAAAAGTCCTTTATTCATTTAAATCATTTAATTTATTTTATTCCCGAAAAACAGTGGGAAGAGTTGTGTAAAAACTTTAAAAAAGAATGCAAAGAACTAATTTATACGCAAGATTTTACTGAGAAACAGGCTTTTCCAATTGAATGGAGAAATGATACTGAAAATGCTTTTATTGAACGATTTTACCAAAATTGTTTGCAGCAAGGCTTGTTATACGAAAAAAAAGATATTATTAATTTTCATATATGTTGTAAATTTCAGGCTCTAACAATTTTAGGTGGTGTAAGTGGTACTGGGAAATCTCAATTAGCACGTATTTATGGCGAAACTTTGGGGCTTGAATTTGGTAAGGAGTTATTATTTGTTCCAATTTCACCATCTTATCGCGAACATTATGATTTATTAGGTTATTTAAATCCGACTACTGGGATTTATATAGACTCTGAGACTGGATTAACGAAATTATTGATTGAGGCTGAACAATTTCCACATAGGATGTATATGGTGATCTTTGATGAAATGAATCTTTCTCAAATTGAACATTGGTTTAGTAAATTTCTATCAATTTTAGAAATGCCTCAGGATAAGAGAGTGATTACTCTTTTCCATGATCATAACGTAGTCATTAATCAATATTATAAGCCTAAAGTAAAAATCGGTAATAATATAATTTTTGTTGGAACCGTTAACTTTGATGAAACATCAAGTGAGTTTTCTTTAAGACTGTTAGATCGTGTAAATATAATCTCACTTAGGTCAACTTCATTCGTAAATTATGCAGAAAAGATGAATAATGAAAATATTTATGAAACTGTACCACAAATATATATTAATGCAGAAAACTATAGTAATTGGACAAAGAAAACTTTAAGTGCATCTGAGCTTACAAGTGATGAATTAAAGTTTTTTGATGAGTTTAATAAAATCGTTGAACATTCACTAAGTGAGCGAATCATCTCTCCACGTATGATTAAAGATTTATCAAATTATTTAGCTAACATACCTACTCTACCTTCCCATAATCAATTCGAACGAAAAGAAGCGATCGATCTCTTTGTTAAGCAACGCGTATTAACGAAAGTTAGGGGATTATTTGCTAATTTAGAAGAATTAATTGGTACAGGTGAAGGGAACGAGCAGGAAGGGCTACTAAATATGGTTATGAAATCTAATTTAGGTAGATCAATTTCTGACTTTGAGTATTCTATTAAAGAATTGAAAAAGAAAAGAAAGCAGCTGGAGATTGATGGATATGTCAACTAATAATAGTCCGGAAATTTTTGAGCCACTTTATCTCCCATTTACGATTGCAATTCTTGTCGGAACTAGGGGGAAAGAGGAAAAAATATCTCTTGATGCACTTACAATGAACCCAAAAGAGGCTTACTTATTTGCCTATGAAATACAAGAATTAAAAAGATTTTTATTTCAAGTCGATGGTGAATTTGACGGTAAAATTACGTTCGTTTGGAATAATCTTTATCATTTTCAACAAGAAAACCTGGATGATCAGCAGTTTATTTTTACTTCAGAAAAAAGAAAAATATTAATATACGAACATGGTAAAACCGAGAATGCTTATCCTTGGAGATGCGGATATTATGAATTTTGTATTATTTATCAAGAACAACAATTTTATGGAATGATAAAAATAGTACCAAAAAATTTAGATTATGATCAATTAGAGTGGATGCATTCAACATTAAATCAACAAATAAATGGAATAATGAATGACTCGCAATACTTTAAAAAATCTTCAGCTTCATTTACTCAAAATGGAACAATGTATTTTTGGCCGATTATTCGATTTATCGAGTCAAATGAAGAAAGACTACTAGTTGCAATCCAGCAGTTTATAAGTAAATTGAAGCGGAAACAAAAAAAGGAATATGAATTAAAAAGGCAGGTAAAAAAATTAGATTTTAATACAATTAGATGGACTTTAATGCATCCAGCCATTTCAAATGCAACTAATTTAACAATGCAACCAGTTGTTCAAGAAGAAAATTATATCGATGAGATAAAATATGCTAAAAATAAAGTTCGTAAATTTCTACTTACAATTGAAACATTACTAACCTTTGTAAAATATGAACTAGTAAAAGACAAAAATAAAATGGATCAAATCGATTTTCAAGTGAAGGATATAGAAAAAATGATGCAAAATGTAGTTGGGAACGGCTCAATTACTGATCGAGAAAAAGCTAAATATAGACAGTCAAAAATGTTAAAAGAGCTAGAATTAGAAAAATTAAAGAAAAGTGTTTCAGAAAAAGAACGAATTACAAATTCTTTGGAGAAACTTTATGAAGTCTATTTTAGAGAATATACAATTGGAATCTTTCGTATAGCGACGGATACTGATACTTCAAAATATCCAACTAGTCCATCGAAAGTATTTTTAAATTTTATTCATTCCTTAAGCTTGTTTGATAAAAAAGTAAAGGAATACGGGAAAAAACAAATGCTTTTACCTGTATATAAGCCAACTTTTTTACTATATGAATACTTTGTCTTTTTCTCATTATGCGATATTTTCTTAAAGTTAAAATTTAAAAATGATTCTGAACCATTAGCTGAACAGATTTTAATGCATATAAAAGACGATGAGTTAATGGATGGAGCATTTGTGTCTCTTGAAAATAAAAGTTGGATCATTAATTTAGTTTATAACGAAATTATCGAGGGAAGTCCGCAAGTATCACTGTTAAAAGGAACAAACTTTTTTAGTGGTGAAGAGTCGAAAAAACCGGATATAAGACTAGATTTTTATCGGAAAAATAATAAAGAATACGTTGCTTCGATCATTTTTGAAATTAAATATAGTCCAATGTTTAATATTTATCAACCAGTAGGGAATACAAAGGCAATGGAACAAATGTATAAATACTGGGG
Source organism: Gottfriedia sp. NPDC057948 (assembly GCF_042887255.1). Lineage (NCBI taxonomy): Bacteria > Bacillati > Bacillota > Bacilli > Caryophanales > Bacillaceae > Gottfriedia > Gottfriedia sp. NPDC057948. The sequence continues at coordinate 244,963 of NZ_JBHVPN010000003.1, read as the reverse complement.
ACTAAAGTATGTTGAACGTGTTAATGGAAAAATGACCTATGTGCGTAAACCAATCAACGAAGTGATTTGTTTATATCCGGGTAGTAATGTTCATCGTAAAGTTCTTGAAGCGGGTTGTGGCACTTATATTCAGTTTTATCCTAAGAAAAAGGGCGAGGATTTTTATGAACTAGTAGGTGAAAGGGAGTTAGTAGAAATAATAAACAGAACACTTGAAGAACTTAAATAATCCCAAAAAGTACTTTGCGGTTCGATTGTAATAGTAACTGAATTTAGAAAGCCATAAAACAAGATTAATGTGCCCTTTACCAATCGATGGCATAGGGCATAATTTTTTTATTCGAAGATGTTTTTTACATTTTGATACATTGTTTATATGATAAATTACGAAATAATACTTCGGTTGAAAACTTACAATATCGTATTAATCTATACTAGAAAACTAATTATGAGATAATTTTGATTTCACAAATTATACATAATTAGATATGTAAGCGTTGCCAAAAGCTAAAATTTACCATACAATAGAGCCATATATAAACAGGCCAATAAAATATTTTTTTAACAAAATAACTAAATAGAATTAAAGAGACAATATTAAAATTTGGTATAAACGTTGGTTTATAGACGTAAGATAAGAATATTTATATAGGAATTATAGGGGTGAGTGAGAGTGTTTCGTGTTATTCATACAAAAGAAGAGAATAATTTATTTAACGAGCTTTGGGGAGATTTTTGTGAAGAAAACGAAATACCTTTCTTAGTAAGAAGTAATGAAGTTACTCGTTATGGAATTTGTAATCCGGATAAAAAGTTAATTGGTACCCTCGAATTTAGTAAATTTAATATTGAAAATGAGGATCAAAATAAATATTATTATAATTTTTCCGAAAACAAATATATTAAATATATTCAAAATGAAGAAATCTATGAGATTGGTAAATTATTAATTACAAGGGAAAATAGAGGTAAAGGATTTTTTAAGCAAATTTTACTTGCGTGTTATGATCATGCCAAACAGACTAACGCTGATTGGTATATTGGTACAATAAATAAAAGACTATATATGTTTGCTAGAAGTGCAGGGTTTAAAATTTTACCGATTGATGAATATTTTGAAATTAGTGATGATATTATTGCTGTACCATTTTTGTTGGATATTAAGCATGCTATTAAGTTATTAAAATACTCAGATGAATTTAAAGAAATATTAATGTATTATGATAAGTAAGTACGAAAAACTCAGGGATTGACCTGAGTTTTTCAATTTCCATACTATTCTTGTTCGAGAATACCTACTGCCTGATTCGTTTGATTATAAGCTGTTTGACAAGCTTGAAGCGCTTGCTCAATTCTTTCGTGGTTTTGTGGTTTTTCAACGGTTTCTAATGCAGATTGAAGACATTCAATTGCGTGTTTAAGTTCAGTAGTTGCATCCTGGGTATATTGTCGCGCATTTTTTTGCATGGAAATTCCTCCTTTCATACAAATTTATTTTTGACCAACATTCATTTTAGTATGCAAAAAAAACGTAGAAGAAAATTCTTCTACGTTTTTAAATGCACGCATGCTTAATTACCTTGTAAGGCTTTGTTTTATCCGAATATCGATAAAATTGCAAATCTTTTTTTCGGTTTAAATGTAATAATCTTTTTCTGATCCTCTAAATCCGCTTTTAATAAGGCAACTTGTTCATTTAATTGTTCAACTTGATTTTCAAGTTGAACAACTACTTTCTTTAAATCTTCAATTTCACATCGATGTTCCAAAATTTGAACTGAAACGACTTCATTTGCTTTTGTTTCAACTTTTTCTTCAAGTATTATTAATTTTTGAGTTAATTCTTTAATAATGTCATTCTGATCAGTTTCATTTTGTTTTGGTTCAATCGTTTGCATCGAAGCTTCATAAATTTCTTTAATTTGTTCGATTTGTTCCTCAGTAAATAAATATCCATTATGAGTTTTCTCTACTTTTAAATTTCCTTTTTTTAAAAAAAACAATACTTTTTTATTTGTTAATTGCAGTTGTTCTGCCACTTGAGAAGTTGTATACATACGCTATTCCTCCTCCAAATAATTTATATATTAAAAATTCTTTATTAAATTGCACATTCCTTTGAGGTTGACAAAACTAGTGTTGACTCGGCAAAAGTTCTTAAAATACTTAGAATAAATAGGATCTAAACATTCAAAATGGCTGAAAATGTAAACTTAATTACTTTTGTATTGATTTTTATCGAAACTCGGATAATTACGGTGTTTTTAGCAAAATATTCTACTAATTTTAGAATATAAAGTAGATAAATAGCATATAATGCAAGACACTGATTGAGGAAGGAAATTTGAAATAAGGTAAAGAATGGTAATAAGGAGAAGTCATATTGAGTGTTAAAACAGGAAATCCAAAACCTTTCTAAAATCATTTCGATCCTGATTTAAGAATGCCTAAAAAAAAATTTTGATAACAAATTATTTAACTGAATATACTAAGATAAGCCTAATTTAAAAATATTAATTATGAAGATAGCCTTCACTTCCAATTGGAGGGATGACTCAATTGTTGGGAATTGGTACTAAGTTATTATTAGTTGTTGTTTTAATTGCATTTACTGCCTTTTTTGTTGCATCAGAATTTGCAATCGTAAAAATTAGAAGTTCTAGAATTGATCAGTTAATTGGCGAGGGAAATAAAAAAGCGAGAGCTGTAAAACGAGTAATAACGCATCTCGATGAATATCTTTCAGCTTGTCAACTTGGTATTACCGTTACAAGTTTAGGTTTAGGTTGGTTAGGTGAACCAGCTGTCGATGAATTATTGCATCCATTACTTGACGATTTGCATTTACCTACTGCAGTAAGTGGCACAATCTCTTTTTTACTATCCTTTGGAATTATTACATTTATTCATGTTGTAGTTGGTGAATTAGCTCCTAAAACAATCGCTATTCAAAAGGCTGAACAGATTACATTAAAGTTTTCTCCAGCTTTGATTCTTTTTTACAAGATTACCTATCCGTTCATTTGGTTGTTTAATAATTCAGCAAGGATGGTCTTAAAAATATTTGGACTTCCTCCTGCATCAGAACATGAAGTTGCTCATTCAGAGGAGGAATTAAGAATTCTACTTTCTGAAAGCTATAAAAGTGGTGAAATTAATCAATCTGAATTTAAGTATGTGAACAATATATTTGATTTCAATATGCGAGTAGCAAAAGAAATTATGGTTCCTCGAACGGAAATGGTTGCAATTGATTTAAGTGAAGCTTTTCATGAGAATATTCACTTTATGAGTACAGAAAAATATACGCGTTTTCCTGTTGTAGATGGAGATAAGGACCATGTCGTTGGTTTAATAAATTTTAAAGACGTTTTTACTGATTTTGTTCTTCATAAAGGGGAAGCAGAGGTAAAAACACTTGAACAATATATTAGACCAATCATTCAAGTTATTGAATCAATATCAGTTCATGATTTACTTGTTAAAATGCAAAGAGAACATATACATATGTCGATATTAGTTGATGAGTACGGAGGTACTTCTGGCTTAGTAACAGTTGAAGATATTTTAGAAGAAATTGTTGGGGAAATTCGAGATGAGTTTGACGTTGATGAGAAAGAGGATATAAGTAAAGTAAACGAAAATAAATTCATCATTGCAGGTAAAGTTTTAATTGGTGAAATTAATGATGTTTTTAGCTTAGACATTGATGATACAGATGTTGATACAATTGGTGGGTGGATTTTAACTGAAAATTTTGATGTGCAAGAAGGAGACTCGATTAAATATGATAACTGTACATTTAAAGTGCTTAGGTTAGACGGACATTATATAAAATCAATTGAATTAACACGGGAACCGGTAAAAAAACCTGAACTTGAAGAAGAAAGCGCAACTTAAATTGTAAAAACAATTGAGCTGCGCTTTTATCCACATTATAAGAAATTTCACATGCCGAACTAGTTAGAAATTAGTTGATTTATAAAGCTCATCTTTAATAAATATTTCATTTTTATCAATTGCGTCATTATGCGTAACGACAAGCCCGATCGGAGTAGGGACGGGTAAATTATTGACTAGTGAAAAGGGAATATTTTTTTTCTTTGCCATTAAAAGATATTTTGAAATTGTATTATATGGCAGTGTACCATTTAATAATAAAGTAACATTTTTTATATTGATTGATTTTTCAACGATTGGATAAATTGAATTTGCCATCACTTGACTTGTAGTTAACGCAATTTCAATTCTTTCGCGAATAGTTCCTAAAAAAATATTTCGCTCTTCAATTTTTATTTGCTTTTCGCCATAGATACCTTTAATTAAATAATCTTCAACTTTATTTCCAGCCATTAAAATACCTACCTTCAGTTTAATAATTTAATTGTATCTAACTTTATTCTATTCTACACACTATATTATTGACATTTTTGTATACTTTTAGTTTTATTATTACTAGAACTAGTGACAATCGTAAAAGTTCAGGTGCTGAGTGAAATGAAAGAAATATTCATAATTTTAATTTACAATTTAACAGAATATTGTAAAAAATATTACTTTGTTGTAATAAATTCGACAAATTTTTATTTTTTTACTTAACGAATATTTAAAAATTTGTTACTATTTAATTAATAGATTTTTTATTGGAGGTGTTCCTTATTGATATGTCAATAGAGAGTAGGTATAGCACTTTCATAAAGGAAAGTATGCCTACATTAACAAAGAATTGGGTCGCTCAAGCGGTAATAAGCGATAATGATCCATTTAAATCCGAGATTATCATTAATGGAACTAGATTGATTGACTTTACATTATTATTTATTGAGGGCAAAATAAATGAAGATCAAGTTAAGGATTTGGCACATAAAATAGCCCTTGAACGAGCTAAAGCAAGTGCTAACATCGGAGATTTTGTGTATAACTCAAATATAGGTAGAAGTGAACTATTTAAACATTTGTCAGAATTTGAAGAAAGTATTAGTCTACTTCAGCCACTCATTAATAAAATTAATTATGTTTTTGACCAATTTATTTATTTTACTGTAAAGCAGTATTCATATCTTATTACACAAGATATTGAAGAGAAAAAACAATTTATTGATGAGACTCACAAAGAGAGACTTACAATCTTAGGACAAATGTCTGCTAGTTTCGTTCATGAATTCAGAAATCCACTTACTTCAATTATTGGATTTGTAAAATTACTTAAAGGAGATCATCCGCAATTAAAATATTTAGACATCATAGATCATGAATTGCATCAATTAAATTTTAGAATTGATCAATTTCTTCATGTCTCGAAAAAGGATCATGATCAGATAGTGGAATCCTTTTTAATTAATGATTTATTTAAAGAAATCACTGAATTCTTATATCCAAGTATTGTAAATTCGAATGTCATTTTACAAGAAGGAATATCTCAAAAAATATACATACCAGGTTTCAGAAATGAACTACGTCAAGTTTTACTTAATATATTAATGAATTCAATCGATGCCTTGGCTGAAAACGATGGTCAAAAAACGATTCATTATCAAGTTTCAGATTTAGAGGATAAGATTGAAATTCAAATAAGAAATAATGGACCTAAAATTAGTGAAGAAAGCATACGGACAATTTTTGAACCATTTGTTACGACAAAAAATCATGGTACTGGAATTGGCTTATTTGTATGTAAACAAATCATTGAAAAACATGATGGCAATATTAAATGTTTTTCTGATGATGAATGGACAGCATTTTACATAACGTTGCCTAAAGAGGCATAAAAAAACTCGGATGATAAGTCCGAGTTTTTTATTTTGTATAAAAGTTACTTTTCTTATGAACCGACTAAAATAATGTAATAACTTCAAATTTGGGGTTCTCTTCAACACACCCTACTGAAATTAAATCATATACTATATTTTCTTTAAACTTTGATTTATAGAGAGGAAATATGATCGTTTTCGTACCTGATAATCTTATTTCCAAATTAACTGTCATAGGCGATATAGGCAGATATTCTGAGGCTATTCGGTATGGGACATTTGGGAAAACAACGTCGCCTTCACCAGCCTTTACTGCAAAATCTAAATTTGGTGAATTAGGAGATAAATTAATAAAACGGATTTTAGCTTCTCCTTGAGGCAAGGAGTGATTATCCATATAAGAAAACAGCGAGATTTGATCAAAATTTTGACCAATAGCAATCGTATAATTTTGCTCAGCATGTAAAGATATTTGTTCTGAATGAATTGGTTTTGATTGATCATTCTTTTTAAAAATTTCAACTAAGTGCTCCCCCGAAGGTAAAGTTAAATATTGAGTTGATTCTTTAAAAGTTAAATTCGAAATAAATTTAGTACGATTAATATAAATGTCTAAGCTTATTTTTTTAGGTAAAACATTAAGGAGTCTTATAAAAGCTAAATTTTGCTTTATTATTTTGTCCTGTTTAAAACTTATTGGTGAATTATTATTTATTAGCCTTTGGAACGAATCAAATCGGTTAAAATTAACTTGAAACAAATTGTCCTCTTTTTTTGAATAGGATGAAAAATGATTAAAAATATTCGGGTTTATTCGATTTTTTTGTACGACTTTGTTCAAACTACATACCTCCTACGATTACCATCCTACGATCCCTTTAAAATAGTATTCATTAACGAGAATATTATGAATTATTTTATATTTAAAACCCTTAAAATAGTTATTGCTTTTTAGTGTCAAAATTTAATAGAATACTATCAATATAGTTTTTTACAATTAAATAGTAGCTAATTAAGTTCATTTACTTTAAATTAAATGATTCAGTGTGAAGAAAGTCTGAATCACTAAAAAATAAAGAGATTCTTAATACGCTCGTATAATTTTGGAAATTACCGGTCCAAGAGTATCTACCAAGCTGCCGATATAGTTTGACTACGAGAGATATGACATAGCATATTCTCTCCTAAATATTTAGGAGGAAACAAACATGAACTTACATGAAATGAAAACGTCAACAAAAGCTGAAAAGGCTGATTTTTTAATCATAAATGGGAAAATAGTAAATGTTTTTACGAAAGAAATTATAGAAGATTCAATCGCAATTACAAATGGAATAATAGTTGGAATAGGTGATTATGAAGCTAATGTAGTAATAAATGCAGAAGGTAAATATATATCACCAGGCTTTATTGATTCCCATGTTCATATCGAATCATCGATGGTTTTACCTAGTGAATATGCGAGAACTGTGCTACCACATGGTGTAACGACTGTTATTTGCGATCCACATGAAATCGCAAATGTTGCTGGAGTTGATGGAATAAAAATTATGTTAGACGCATCAGAAAATATTCCGTTAGACGTTAGAGTTATGTTACCGTCCTGTGTACCTGCAACCTCTTTAGAGCGTGGGGGAGCCATACTCTATGCAGAACATTTGGAGCCTTTTATGACACATCCTAGAGTACTTGGATTAGCTGAAGTAATGGATTATCCTGCAGTTATGTCGATGGAAAAACAAATGATCGATAAATTAAAATTAGCTCACGCTTATCAAAAGCCGATCGATGGTCATTTAGCTGGACTAACTAAAAATGAAATAAACACATATTCATATGCAGGTATTTCAACAGATCATGAATGTACAAATGTTCATGAAGTAATGGATAGACTTAGAGCAGGGTTATATGTAGCATTTAGAGAAGGATCCGCTGCAAGAAATCTAAAGGATTTATTACCCGCAGTAAATGATCGAAATGCACAGCGAATTATGTATTGCACTGATGATAAACATTTAGACGATATCATGAAAGAGGGTTCGATTGATTTTTGTATTCGAACAGCAATCAAATATGGAGTTGACCCAGTGACTGCCTATTCAATGGCAACATTAAATCCAGCAACATGCTATGGTTTAAAACAAAAGGGTGCAATTGCTCCTGGGTATGAAGCAAGCTTTGTATTTTTAAACGATTTAGAATTAGTAGAAATTGCGGATGTTTGGTGTAAAAATGAGTTTATCGTTAAAAACAAACAAATAAGTAAAGTTATTAAAAATGAAGAGTCAAATTTAATTGATTCTAAAGTAAGCTTAGGAGATCTAAAAATTGAAGATCTTGAATTAAAAACAGACTCTAAAACGCTAGCAAATATAATTGAAATTAATCCGAATAGTATCGTAACAAACCATTTAATTGAAAAATTATCAAGTGAAGATACTCATTTTATTCCAAGTGTCGCCGAAAACTTATGTAAAATAGCAGTAATAGATCGCTATCATTCTGAAAAAGAGATTGGTCTAGGAATTGTTAAAGGGTTAAATTTAATTGACGGAGCAATCGCTACAACCATTGCTCATGATTCACATCAATTAATCGTTGCCGGTATGAATGATCATGATATGTACCTTGCCACTAAAACAATTGAAGAAATGAACGGTGGAATAGTAGTCGTATCATCTGGAAAAGTAATTGCCAAATTATCATTACCGATTGGCGGTTTAATGAGTAATAAATCTGCTGAAGAAGTAGAGGCAGGTTTACATCAAATTGAAAAATCATTACTTAAAATTAGACCAAACAATTCATTTAATGCTTTCTTAACATTAGCATTTCTAGCGCTACCTGTTATTCCGAGTATAAAACTAACGACTAAAGGATTATTTAATGTAAATGAATTTAAATTTATTCCGGTTTTTCCTGGTGAATAAATAGAATAAAATGAAGACTCTTGTACAGGGGTCTTTTTTTGTTAATTATATAAAGGCGATAGGTAAATACTTGTATTTAACGAAGTAGAAGGAATTTTTTATAGAGGAGTATTTTGAATGTCAGATGTGATTTTTAATCATTTTAAAAGAGAACCACTTTTTAAAGATCTTTCGGATGAAGAGCTTCAATCGATAGTGGATATTTCACATATGAGATTATTTAAAGCAAAATCATTTGTCTTTTTGCAAGGTGAAAAACTTGATCGAGTGTTTTTTATACACTATGGAAAAATAAAAATACATATATCTGCTCTGTCGGGTAGAGAACAAATTGTTTTTTGTACCACGAACTGGTGAGATGTTTCCTCATGTTGGTTTATTTCGAAATAGATCACTTGCCTTTGGGAATTCAGTAACAATCTCACTAATTTTAGAGAACTCATTAAATCGTTGATTCATTTTAATACCTCCATAAGATTTTTGTTGTTTTGTATTTCTAAAAAAAGAATACCAAATAGATTGATGTCAATTTGTGATATAAATCAAAAATCCAGATCTTTTATGAAAAATTTAGGGAAGACGACAGGTACGAGCAGTAAGCCACCAAAATCAAACAAAGTACCTGCAAACAAAACAGAAAATAGTAATGAAGATGTTAGTAATGTGGATACCAATCATTACGGAAGCCTTACGATCCTGAAGCCAAAGTTGCTGGCTTTATAATGCCAATTACGCGCGACCATGCTCTAAAAATATATGGATGATTGATTGAGATGGGAATGGCTTAGTAGACGAATATAAGGATTTACTTCATTGTGCTCGATGACGATGGCGATGAAATCATTGAAACACTAGACGGACCATATGTACCGATTTTAATTTTGGTGAAAGAGTTACTACAACATGAACTAGCAATCAAACTCTTGAAGCGCTATGAAAATGGCTATGCAAACTTAGTCGGCAAGGTATTGTAGTAACCGTTTTGGAAGTAAAGAAATCGAAAAGATCTTGGAAATCGCGATCTTTTCTTATTGTTTTTTTGAAAACGAAACAAAGTGCTAAAAACTGAATTGAACAATATTTCGTTTACCAGTTTACATTTGTTCGAATTGGATTTACTATATACTCATAGAAGGGGATAAAATTTACTCTATCATGTGAAATATATCACAAACAATCAACGGGTAGTCCGAAGATGTTGACATATCCATTTCACAGATACCGATGTCCTCTACTACTTAGTCATTAAAATAAAGGCAACGCAAATTGAACCGCTCGCAATTGGCGCTCCTTTTACCGTCAAAATTTATTAAATATTTTACAAACTAGGAGGTATTACACCTATGCAAGAAATCTTAATGAGTTTAGTTGCTGGATTAATTTGCGGAATCGCTTTCACCTTATTTAAATTACCAATACCAGCCCCGCCAGTATTCAGCGCAATTTGCGGAATTGTTGGTGTGTATGGTGGAATGAAATTAGTTCAGTTGTTTATATAGGGAGAACAAGTATTGATCAAGAAAGCGCTTTATGAAATAAAACAAAATAACATCACTCATAAAGGGACACTACAAGACCTTTTAAAACGAGCGAAAACAAATCATGATCAAGAACAAGTTTATGCACTCTTAACATTAATCAAACTGATTGAAAAGCATGTTGAATTATTAGACGAACAAATCAGATATCAACGATAAAACAACTTAGAGGAGGAACAACATGTCAATTCTAATCGCCATATTAGGAATCGTCGTATTACTAGGTGTTGCATTCTTAATGTCGAATGACAAGAAAAACATTAATTATCGTGGAATAGCAGTTATGGCTGGAATCCAGGTCGGACTTGCTTGGTTCATGTTACACACTTCGATCGGTCAAAAAGTATTAAAACATGTGGTTGAATTTTTTAACAAAATTCTATCTTTCGGACATGAAGGGATCTCATTTGTTTTCGGTGATTTATCGACAAAAGGTTATTTCTTTGTAAACGTTTTAATGATGATCATCTTCGTAACAGCATTACTCGGTATCGCAACTTACACGAAAATCCTTCCTTTAGCAATTAAATACATCGGTGGATTTGTTTCAAAAATTACTGGTCTACCAAAAATCGAATCATTTGTAGCAGTTAACTCGATGGTGTTCGGTGATACAACAGCTATTCTTTCAGTGCAATCTCAAGTTCACAAATTATCACCAAACCGATTATTTGTCATCGTAACATCTTCACTAGTAGCAGTATCTTGCTCAATCTTAGGGGCTTACATGCAAATGATTCCTGCAGAATTCGTTTTAGTCGCACTACCAATCAACGTATTCTCTGGATTAATTATGAGTTCAATCGTAGCACCAGTTAAAGTGGAAGGAAAAGAAGACGAAATTGACATCAAAGAAATGATTCCTGAAAAATCATTATTCGAGGCAATTGGAAACTGGGCATTATTAGGGGGGAAGACAGCTTTAATTGTAGGTGCAATGTTAATCACTTATATCGGCTTACTAGCTGGTATCAACTACATCTTAAATGCAACAGTCGGTATGACATTCCAAGAAATTATCGGTTATGTATTTGCACCAATCGCTTACATGATGGGTATTGACCATTCGGAAGTCTTAAAAGCGGGTTCAGTCATGGGGACGAAAGTTTCTGCAAATGAATTTGTGGCCATGTTAGACTTCATGAAGATGATTCCTAGATTGGATCATAAAACAGTCGGGATCGTGTCAGCATTCTTAGTATCGTTCGCAAACTTCTCTTCCATCGGAATTATCTTAGGTTGCTTACAAGCAATCGATGCCAAGCAATCGAAAGTAATGGCTAAAATGGGGTTAAAAGTGCTATTAGTGGCAACAATGGGTTCAGTCATGACAGGAACAATCGTGGGGTTATTCTTATAAGATAAATCAAAATAACCATCGTGTAATAGCTGAACGAATTCAGGAGTCGATGATGATCGGCTCCTTTTATGCGTTAATCGTAAAGTTAGTTTAAAATTGAGTTTCTATCTAAAAAAAGTTGAACCGTAAGAAATGTAACTAAAAGACCGCTGCTCGTATATGAAATCAAATTCACATCTGTTGTGGCGTGGAACGTTGTGATGAGTTTCGCCTTTTGTACCGACTCTAAATAATACTATTAATACAATTATTTCAGTAAGTAAAGCCAACAATAAAATGACTCAAGAAAAATACTTGAGTCATTTTTACTATATTGAATTTGTAATGAAGATTGGTTAATTTTAAAAATTTTATATTGAAGAATTTTTGAAGATATATTTGTATTAAGGGAAGTATATAAAAGTATTTATGACTACCAATTCCAAAGGGTAAGGAGAGATATAAATGGAAGATAAAATTGATTTTTCAGAAAAGATACATATAGGTGAATTAATTGCTGTTTCTAATGTTTACGGTTTAACACCATATACGCTTCTTTTAGAGCTTGAAAAAGGGAATATTGAAGTTTTCCTTTCTATAGATGAATTTAACTCAAAATACAGTGACACGACAGATTTGGACTGGTGTCAATTGAATAACGGTAAAGTTTTTTCTAAAAAGATTGAAGAGTAAAACGGTAATTGCTTTTGAATTTTGATGAATTAAATACAGAAATAAATTGAAATAATTTTTATTACTTTAAATGTTTTTACACCAATGGATTCTGATTCATCAATCTAACAATCAATCTTAAGTGGTAAAAGTTATAAGAGGTAAAAGGAAGTAATTTGCAAAACATAATTTGATTTGATTGCTTAAGAGACTTATTAATTTTTCATTTGATAGTATTTAATTCTAACTATTTTAGTTAACTTCTTTTATTCAATACAATCTCTCCGAACATGGCCAATTGATCATTATTTAAATTATCTCGATCTATATTTGGTAGAACAACTGATATCAGAAAATTAACTTCGCTGTTTAACCGATTGATCTCTTCTAATAAATGAATTTGTATTCCTTTCATCTCGTTGATTACCTCAAGATACAAATCTTCTTTATTACCGTTCAATACATTATTTTTATTGCTCATATCAAACACCTCCAAAGAAAATTATTCGTTGCAAATGCTTCAATATCCTTTATGTATTCATAAAAATTAATTTTTACAATCGACTAGATTAATTGAATGTTTTTGAGGGTTTTACAATGCAATAAAATAAAAAAACTCAGCCAATAAATTTAAATTTTGGCATGAGTAGGATTATTTATTAAATACAACTAATTCATTCCCCAATATTATCTTCAAACCACTCTTGTAGCTCTTTTAATGATGTAAAGGAGAAAATTTCTTCTCCGTTTTGACCGTTATCAACACCGGTGTTTCCTCTTAAAGTAATTTGTCCTTCTTCTCCAGAAATTAAGATTGCATAGGGGTGGTTTATGTTTATATACCTTGCATCTAAATCATTATCAATCCAATTCTTACTATTCAAAAATGCTTCGAAATGATCCATTTGTATTCCTCCTATGGTGATATTGTTCCAATTTTTAACAAAAAATAGACCTTAAAAAGTTTGTGGAAGAAATTGGATTAACTGCAGCATTGAAGAACCGTATGTTAATCCTTCTATTTAAAGATAATTTTTTAAAATTAAAATAAAAAAAATAGTTGAATGTATAGGACAAACTTGGTTCCGGGAAGCTTAAAAGTAAGGAGGCGGTTAGTATTATTACTTTCGAAGTTTTATCACTGATGATTAGCTTTGGTATGTTTGTGATCGCCATTTTAGAGTTTAAAGATAAGGATAAGAATAAAAATTCTTGAACACGCCAAATAAGGCGTGTCAGACTGCCCACCAAACGCTCGCTTTCTTCGTTGCTTCGCCTGTCTGCGGTGCTCATTACCGTCTAGGGTAACTCCACTCCTCACTAGGCTTCGCGCCTCGAAAGACAAGCGCTTGCAATCAGTCTGAAACTCAAGTTTTATGTACTTTGTCTACACACTGACACGCCAAATAAGGCGTGTTTTTTTTTACTAAAGATAATATCTACCAATTATAATTTGAGGATTTCACTTAAGTATAGTAACTATTGTACAATTAGAATAAGTGAAAAAATCAAGAAGGTGAAAAAAGATGTATGATATTACAATTATCGGTTCAGGTGTAAGTAGCATTTTTTTAGCATATACATTATTACAATCAGATCAAAAAGTATTAATTCTTGAAAAAGGAAAGTCTTTAGAGGAAAGGGCCTGTGCTATAGACAATGGGGGAATATGCAAATGCGATGTTTGTGGTAAATATTATGGCTTTGCAGGACTTGGTAAATCAGAAGGCAAATTTAACTATTCATGTGATTTTGGAGGAGAATTAGCTCAAAAGGTAGGCAGAGAAAATCTTGAGCAATTAATGAAAGAGGTTGACGATCTATTATGCCTTTTTGGGGGAGGTTCTGTACAAAAATATTCGACTGTAAATGCAAATTTGGCTATAAAAGCCGAGGATTGCAATTTACATATGTTAACCACTGAAGTTAGACATCTCGGGACGCGTCTTTCAACAGAAATATTCAAACGACTATATCACGAATTATCTAGTAGGATTGATATTCGCTTTGAAGTTGATGTTCTAGATATTAAAAAGGAGAACAATCAATTCTATTTGGATACTAACTTAGAAAAATTCGAATCTAAAAATGTAGTATTTGCAACAGGCAGATCCGGAACAGAATGGGTAAATGATCAGTGTGCTTCACTTGGAGTTAAACAAGGTAGAACTCGTTTAGATTTAGGGATTAGAGTTGAAATGAAAGAACAGCAGCTACGTTCAATTTTACAAGATACATTCGAAACGAAACTCGCTTTTGAATATGATGAATTGATTTCAACTACATATTGTATGAATCCAAAAGGTAGAATCGTTCGAAAGTTTCAAGAAGGATTAGTTATGCCTGATGGACAAAATTTTAAGGAAAAAGAATCAGGAACAACTAATTTAAATTTTACGTTATTCACACCTAAATATTTTCCATCACTGAAAGAAGCAAATCTTTACGCTAATCAAATTATAGGAAAAATAAATAATGGCTTAGATCGTATCGTCGTTCAACGATTCGGTGATTTACTAAATGGTGAGCCTACAACTAATGTCAAAATGGAAAAAAATAGTATAAAGCCGACATTAGATGCCGATTGCGGTGACCTTAAAAATGAAGTTCCACATTTATATTTGAATATTTTACAAGGATTTTTGAATCAATTGGAAGAATTTATTGGAGAGACAATTGATGAGGATACACTTCTTTACGGAATGGATGGAAAGTTTTATTCACCGATTATAGAAACCAATTCAAACTTTCAAACGAGTATAGAAGGATTATTTGTAATTGGAGATTGCTCTGGAGTTACCCACTCGTTATCCCAAGCAGCGGCTAGTGGGATTTATTTAGGTAAGATTTTGGCAAATAAGGATCAATATTTAACTTGTTTTAACTAGATTTGAAAAATTCACATTGTGGGTGATTAGATGAAAAATAGAATTCATTTATATTTAATTAGACATGGTGAAACTTATTTAAATCGTTATAAAAGAATGCAAGGATGGGCCGACAGTCCATTAACAGAAGAAGGAAAACTAGTAGCCATTGAATGTGGAAATAGATTATCAGATATCCAGTTTGACCGTGTATATACTAGCGATTCTGGTAGAACTGTTGAAACGGCAGAAATAATTTTACAGCAAAACAGTTACGAAATTCCTGTAATTAGAAAAACAAAAGCCTTCCGAGAATCCTTTTTTGGTAGTTTTGAAGGAGAATTCTCAGCAGTTGCCTTAGGTAAAGTTGCAAATGATCATGGTTTTTCTTCCTTTAGAGAACTATTAAGAAATCGATCCCTAGAAGATATTACAAATTTTATAAAAGAATCTGATCCATACCATCATGCAGAGAGTTATTTCGAGCTATGGGAGCGAATTGAAAAAGGGCTAAATGAACTAATTATCGAAAATAATAAAAACGATGAGAATGTATTAATTGTCACTCATGGCAATACGATTCGTAATATTGTAAAAAAGTTTTCAGAGGAATTTAATATTGAACTAGAAATAAAAAACGCTAGTATCACAATCTTGGAATACTCATCTGATACTTATAAGGTGATTTCATTTAATCAATGAAATTTTAACTCAATAATCTTCCACTTAATTTTTTTTCCCTAGAGACCGTTAATTTTGACACACTAAAAAAGAGAAGGATTAAAACCTTCTCTTTTTTGTGAAGTCAATCTATCATTTATTTTTCAACTTTTTATTACCATTACTATTTTTACTATTTATTACTGGGGCAGGAGCTTTAAAAAATTGCTTAATTGTTTGTCTGTTCTTAGAAAAGTTTAATTTTAGTACTGCCCCTGAATGTTCAACAGTTTCGTTTGTAAAGCCAGCATCAACAGGAATACTCAAGCGATCAATTTTTTCAATTGGTTGAGAAAAGGCAATGGAAGCAAGCGAAAGTATTTCATCAAATTTTAAGTCAGTTGAAACATATTTTGTTGTTTCGTCTAATAAAAGAGGTACTCTAGCGATTCCACCAAAAGTATTTAACTTTTCTTTAACGGCACTTACGACTTTTAACAATACTTCTTGCTGTCGTTGAACTCTTCCAAAATCATTATCATGATCATGTCTAAAACGTACGTATTTTAAGAGCTGCTCACCATGTAGTTTGTTTTTTCCAGGTTTCATTTTTAAGTTCATATCATTTATGATTGATTGACTAACATTAACTGTTATACCTTCTGGAACAAGTGTATCGACAATCCCAACAAAACCTTTAAAATCAATTATAACCGTATGGTCTATTGGAATCCCGAAATTATTATAAATTGTTTCTTTTAGTAGTTTTTCTCCACCTAAATAATAGGCCTGATTAATTTTTCCGTAACCATACTTATAACCTTTAATTTTAACATATGAATCCCTTAAGATTGAGGCAACTTTTAAAGTTCGGTCTTCAACATTATATTGAACTATTGCAATACTATCTGAACGTGAGTTTTTTTCGCCCCGAGAATCAACTCCAATAACAAGGAAAAATAATGAGTTTTTTAAAAGTTTATTTTTAAAGCTCATTTTTTGCTCACTTAGTGGATTTGATTGGCTTTGGCCATGATCTGTTGGTTTAATTTGACAACTGGTCAAAAAGAAAACAAGAAAAGAAAGAAGGCATATTCGCAAGAACTTTGACATGAATCTATTACTCCTTCTATATGTTTTTGGTCTATTTATGTATTTTAGTTTATATTTCCCCTCTAATATTTTGAAAATACATAACAAAAAAGGAAAATAGAGATATACCGTATTTTTCCATAAATAGAAATAATTGTTCATTGTTAAGTAATAATATATAGTATAAACTTTACTTTGTTAAATTCTTCACAAATAAAAACGGATAAATTAGGTAAAATATTTATTTTTTTATCACTTTATGTGAATTTTTTCACAAAAGATATAGGGTTTGAAATAAATATTTATTATTTAATAAGGCAATATTAATGATAATAAAGTTTGTGAAGTTATTTAATAAAATAATTAGGTTGGACGCTAGATTTTATAGTTTAAATCTAAGAACCTAAACAAGGGAGTAAACTAAATGTTAGTAGATAGTTTTAATCCATTTGATAATCTTGCAATTTCAGCACTGATAGCGGCTGTACCGATTCTATTATTTCTTATATGCTTAACAGTGTTAAAAATGAAAGGTATTTATGCAGCGTTATTAAACCTTGGAATTACGTTTATAATTGTACTAACAATTTTTAAATTACCAATTGGTGAATCAATTGGAAGTGTTACCCAAGGAACCATTCAAGGATTATGGCCAATTGGTTATATCATTGTAATGGCTGTGTGGTTATACAAAATAACAGTAGAATCTGGGAAGTTTGATATTTTACGTAGCAGTATAGTTGGTATTTCGAGTGATCAACGGATTCAGTTTTTATTGATTGGATTTTGTTTTAATGCATTTCTTGAAGGGGCAGCAGGTTTTGGTGTACCGATTGCAATTTGTGCGGTATTATTAGTTTCAGTTGGTTTTAAACCATTACAAGCAGCTATGCTATGTTTAATTGCGAATGGTGCATCTGGTGCATTTGGAGCAATTGGAATACCAGTGGGAATTATTGATACATTTGGATTACATGGTGTAACTTCAATGAAAGTTTCAATTATGACTGCACTAACATTACCGATTATTAATTTTACGATTCCATTTCTGTTAATTTGGTTGATCGATGGATTTAAAGGAATTAAAGAAATTTTACCGGCAATTTTAGTAACGTCTATTACTTATACAGTTTCTCAAGCTATTATGACAATCTTTTTAGGACCAGAGTTAGCAGATATTATTCCTTCATTATTAACAATGGGTGTTTTAGCATTATTTCTTAAAAAATGGCAACCTAAAAATATTTTCTTACTAAATGGAAAAGAGTTTAAAACTGAATCTTATTCAATGGCTGATGTGATTAAAGCATGGTCACCATTTTATTTACTAACAATTTTCGTATTAATTTGGAGCTTAAAATCATTTAAAGGTTTATTCGCTGATGGAGGAGCACTAGCTGCTACCGTAATAAAATTCGTTGTTCCAGGTTCTACAATAAATGTCAGCATTGATCTAATCGGAGCAACAGGTACTGCAATATTATTAGCAGGATTAGTTACTATTTTCTCTTCTAAATCAATAAATGTAAGGAAAGGCATAGCTCTACTTAAAAAAACAATCTCAGAATTTTGGATACCGATTATCATGATTTGTGCAATTATTAGTATCGCGAAATTGATGACATATGGAGGATTAACAAGTGCTTTAAGTCAAGCTGTTGCACACACTGGAGGTGCATTTCCATTCTTATCTCCAATATTAGGATGGATTGGTGTATTTATGACTGGTTCTGTTGTAAATAACAATACTTTATTCGCTCCAATTCAAGTTTCAGCTGGTAATATTTTAGGTGCAAATCCTTCGTTATTAGTATCAGCAAATACTGCAGGTGGGGTAATAGCAAAACTAGTTTCACCTCAGTCAATTGCAATCGCAACAGCTGCAGTAGGTGAAACAGGTAATGAATCAAATTTAACTAAGATGACTTTAAAATATAGTTTTGGATTACTAGCATTTGTTTGTATTTGGACATATATTTTATCATTTATTTATTAAGTTTTAGAGTCTTGAGAGAATTTTTCTCAAGACTTTTTTTATTTCTTAAAGTTGATTTTTAAAAAATGATTACTCATTCATATACCTAAAAGTTTGGCTCTATAAGGTTAAGTTTAGATCCAAAAATCTATTTAATTTCACTAGAAATATGGTCAAATGCCTATGTAACAAGGATTGTAAACCTTACATATACTTTATTGTGATTTCTAAAAGTTAAGTGAAGGAGGCAATCTATATGGG
Organism: Gottfriedia sp. NPDC057948; assembly: GCF_042887255.1. Taxonomy (NCBI): domain Bacteria; kingdom Bacillati; phylum Bacillota; class Bacilli; order Caryophanales; family Bacillaceae; genus Gottfriedia; species Gottfriedia sp. NPDC057948. The sequence continues at coordinate 225,879 of NZ_JBHVPN010000003.1, read as the reverse complement.
AGGATATTCACCATACTACGGCGGAGGCCACGGTTGTGGCTGGGGATGCGGCGGAGGATTTGCGTTAATCGTTGTATTGTTTATTTTATTAATTATCATCGGTGCAACTTTTGTAACTGTCTAAAAACTATTGAGCGTCAGCCACAGATACCGACTAACGATTAGTTAGTCGGTTATTTCATTTTCCACAGAATTCATACTGTTTTTTAAGCTATACTCTTTTCACCAACTTTTTATTAAGTGCATATAAAGAAGTAGGTATATAACTAGAAACTTTTACTTAATTTATTAAATTTAAATTGTCCTATTAAACAAGGAGGACCATAAATGAAAAATCAGCTTTATAAACCTCAAAGACATTGGAAAGATATTCCTCTATGGAAAGATGTTACGGATGAACAATGGAACGATTGGTTATGGCAATTAACGAATACAGTCAGAACATTAGATGACTTGAAACAAGTGATTGATTTAACGAAAGATGAAGAAGAAGGGGTAAGAATATCAACGAAAACAATTCCATTAAATATTACGCCTTACTATGCTTCTTTAATGAATCCAACCGATTCACGCTGTCCCATTAGAATGCAATCTGTTCCAATTAGTAAAGAATTAAATAAAACAAAATATGATTCAGAAGATCCACTAGGAGAGGATGATGATAGTCCAGTTCCAGGATTAACACATCGATATCCAGATCGAGTGCTTTTTTTAGTTACAAATCAATGTTCAATGTATTGTCGCTACTGTACAAGACGTCGATTTTCAGGCCAAATTGGTATGGGAGTTCCAAAAAAACAATTAGATGAAGCAATTGCCTATATACGTGAAAATGAAGAAGTAAGAGACGTACTGATTTCAGGTGGAGACGGATTATTAATTAATGATAATATTTTGGAATATATTTTAAAAAATTTAAGAGCAATTGATCATGTGGAAATTATTAGAATTGGCACAAGAGCACCCGTGGTATTCCCACAAAGAATTACTGAAAACTTATGTGAAATATTAAAAAAATACCATCCTGTATGGTTAAACACACACTTCAATACGAGCATTGAAGTTACTGAAGAAGCAAAAAAAGCGTGTGAAATGCTTGCAAATGCTGGTGTTCCAGTTGGGAACCAATCAGTTATTTTAACAGGGATTAATGACAGCGTACCAATTATGAAAAAGTTAATGCATGACTTAGTAAAAATAAGAGTCAGACCATATTATATTTATCAGTGTGATTTATCAGAAGGAATTGGTCATTTTAGAGCACCAGTTGCAAAAGGGTTGGAGATTATTGAGGGGTTACGTGGGCATACTTCTGGTTATGCAGTACCTACATTTGTAGTAGATGCACCTGGAGGAGGAGGTAAAATCTCACTTCAACCAAACTATATCGTCTCTCAAAGCAGTAAAAAAACCGTACTAAGGAATTTTGAGGGTGTCATCACATCCTATCCAGAGCCTGAAAACTATAAAGAGGATACAGCAGAAGATTATTTTTCACTAGTTTACCCTGATTATTTAAATAAGGCAGCTAAGGTTGGTATTGCTAGTATCATGAATGATCAGGTACAAAGTCTTATTCCTTCAGATTTAGAAAGAATGAAAAAGAGAGAACAATATCAAACAGATCCAACACATAGTTCATTAAAAAATAAACGAGAAAAAAGGGATGAACTAAAAGAGAAAAAGTTTCAATCACAAATTCAGAAAATGGATGGAAGTGTAAAGAAAGATGAATAATAATTTAAAATGTGATTGGTGCGGTGAGGAGAATGTACAGGAAACAAAAGCAGTTGTACATTGGGAGTTACCGGATGGTTCCCGAGCAATCACAATTACAGGAGTACCATCATTCCATTGTGAACAGTGTAAATTTACCTATCAGAAGGAAGATATGGTCAAATCAATAGAAGATCAGTTATTTCTCATTTCAACAAAATTACTTCCGGTTACCGTCACATATGATGAATTAATGAAGCAGCCGAGATTATTAAAAAGAAATTATTTTGACTTCTCGTCATAGAACGGGTATTTTTAAAATATAAAATAACTCTGTTATTGTATAAAGCATATTCAAAAGTAACAATATTTTTAGAAAAAGAGACAAAATAAATAATAAAACTGAGGGAGAATCATGAGAAAGTCATTTTACCATTATATGATGAAGCATAGAAACTATAAAATTCCTAATGAAATTGGAATATTGGCAGATCATCTTTTTAATGATCACTCATTTCCAAAACATTCTTCAAGCTATGACGAAATTAGCTCGTATTTAGAATTTGATGGAACTTTCCATCAATCGATGAGCGTTTTTGATGAAGCATGGAACTTATATTTAGAAGATCAATAAGATGTGACTTAGTTTAACTAAGTTGCATCTTTTTTTAATTGCAAAATATCCCACTAATTTATTGATTCTACCATTTTTGAAACTAGCTATTTATTTCTTACCTATAAAATAGGCTAATCCCTTTAATTATTTACTATGAAAATGACAGACAATTATCTATTGGTTGCATAGTATACAGTAAAAACGAATTAGTCACGACGTATGGAGAAGGAGGTAAGAAGTATGACAAAGAAAAAACAACCAAAATATAACGTAGATGATATTGTCGTGATTACGTTATATGGTACTGTCGGTAAGATAACAAATATAAACTTTCTATTTTTATTGGGAATTGATCATTTAGGTAAAATGCATAATGCTAAGGTGATTACATGTTAGCAGCTATCTATCTCAGACTCTCAAGAAATGAAGAGCAAAAAGATGTTGATGAAGTTCTACTTAATCATAAAAATGCTTTGGTTAAGCTTGCCAATCAACATAATTTAAAATATATCATTTATCAGGAAATTTCGAGTGGTGTCAATACAGAGCGTGAACAATTAAATTTATTGCTTAAGAAAATACATGAATTTGATTATTTAATTATAATGGATATAGATCGTCTTTCACGTGATAATGCACATGCGGAACAAATCAAACAAGTATTAATCTTAAATGATACTAAAATATTAACCCCACAAGGTAAAATAGATTTATCCCAGGAAACGAATGAAATGTTATTTTCATTTCAGGCAGTATTGGCAAATTTTGAATATAAGCAGATAAAAAAGCGGTTATCAAGAGGGAGATTAGCAGCAGCGGAGCAAGGAAAATGGGTAATGAGTAATAAGACCCCACTTGGGTATCGTAAAAATTCGGAAAAAAAATTAGAAATCATTGAAGATGAAGCGAAGATTATTCGCCTAATATTCGATAAGTCGTTAGAACGAGTTTCAGTAAATGAAATAGCACGGCAATTAAATAGGTTAAATTGGAGGAGTAGGCAAGGTAAAATCCTTACTACATCACATATTAGCCAATTACGTACGAATCCTGTCTATTATGGGGCCATACAGGCTAAAAGACGTATTCATAATAAAATTATTGATGAAGTTTTTATTGAAAATGCTCATGAGGCGATCATAACAAAGGAGCAATTTTTTGCCGTCCAAACTATATTAGAAAGTAATAAAAATGTTTATTTTCAAAATCGAAAAGCAATCCGTAGATTACAAAATTTAATATATTGCAATTGCTGTGGGCGGAAGCGATATATTCAAAAAGATCGTTCAAATATTGATTTTATAAAGTCATGTTCCTATAAAATATCAAACAATCAATGCAAAGATCGTGGCTATAAATATCAATTAGTTGAAGAATTTGTTTTAAAAAGCATTAAAGAAAAAAAAACAGAGCTAGAGAACGCGCTAAAAATGCTAGATTCTGAGAAAACAATCGAATTAGAACAAAGATTAACGACTGAGCTCGTCTCATTGATTAAACAAAAAGAAAAAATTAAAAAACGACAAAATAACGTAAGAGAAATGAGAATGGATGGAGAAATTACGAAAGAGGAATATGAAGAACTAAAAAATGAACTAATCGCTCAAATGAATCAAATGACCGAGCAAATTGAACTCTATCAGACCCAAATAGAGAATTTAAGAAACAAATACGATGATCGTCAAAAAATTGAGAAGATCATTGAAACGCTTGACGATTTAGAAAGAATCGATTCTGAAATATGTAATCAATTTTTAAAATCATTTATTAACAAAATATGGTTTAGTAGTAATATGGATTCAAGTCATGATACTACTCGAAGTAAGGAAATTGCCACGATTAAAATAGAATGGATCTAATGCATCAATTATCTTTCTATGAAACGAGAAAACTAACCATGTTCGATTTTGAGAATCTTAAAGTTAAAATAAAAAGTTCAGTTTACCTTCTTCGAAAAGATTGAACTGAACTTTTTTTGTTGTGATGCAATTTTTAAAAACTTATCTGTTATTGATCAATCGAACTAATTCATTAAAATATTTTTCAGCTTCCTTAGTACTTCTTGCACATTTTAACCTTTTCATTAAAATATTGTAATGAAAATCAACTTCTTCATTAGTTACATCATTCGTGCTGTCATCTTCATTATATTGTTCTGTTCCATCGACAACACCAGCATCAGTTTGATGCATACTTCCATTGGTATTGGAAGTGGCACTTGCCTTTTTGTTCTCATTTTTCTCTTTTTCCATTTCTTCAAGCGTTGAACTAAAATCAATGATTTTGTTATTAACGTTTTTATCAACCAATTTTTCTAAATATGCACCGCCGCTAACTCCACAAATAAAAGCATAAATGATAATAGATACAGGAGTTTGATTATCTGTCGTAAGAACAGCAATTAGGTAAGAAATACAACCTGCCATAGCTCCAAGAATTATTTCACGCTTAGAACCAAGTGAATATCTCTCTCTACCATCAGAATCTTTAAACCGATAACTTCTAATGTAGCCCTCATTAGCTAATAATATATTGGCATAACCACCGATCGCACCAATTATTATTGATAGAAAGGTCAGAAATAAATCATTAGATGATAATGTATCCAGCCAATTCTCGTACATATTGGTACCTCCCGTTTTTGTTAAACTATATGGAGGCTTTTTTTAGAATAGTACACTTAGATACAACACGTTGATAAAGCATATTTTTTTAGATATCTATTAAAAACTTGATCAGCAACCTAAAAAAAGGTTCATCTAGTTTGCTAGAAATTAATTTTAAATCTTAACGGGTTCTTGTTTATTTAAAAAGGAGCGAATCGTTTGATTAAATTTTTCTGAAGCTTCCATTTTTGTTACATGGCCAGTATTTTTGAAAATAACTAATTTTGAATTTGGGATACTTTTATGCATTACTAATTGGAGCCATACTGGCGTAATCGGATCATATTGACCACCAATAATAAGCGTTGGTACCTTTATTTTTGGTAACAATTCTCTATTATCAACCTTAAAACATTCTCTCATTGACTTGTCATATCCTTCTGGATTTGGGCGATAATATTGTTTAAATTGCTGTATTGACTCTGTTTCCCATGAAAAAAGGCATGTTCTTGCTGTCATCTCTTTTATCTGTTGGGGCGTGAAAATTTTTGAACGAAACTCTTTATAATGAATAAACCATAATCCTAGTAATCTTGGAGCAAAATGAAATGTACTTACTAAGATTAAAGAGCGACATCGTTCAGGTGCTTGGCGGTACATCTCTTGTGCAACAGTCCCACCCATAGATAAGCCTAGAATATGCGCACTTTCAATTCCTAACTCATCCAATAAATCAAGTACATCTTTTGCGAAATTCTTAATTGAGATGCCTTCAGTTAAATCATTTTCTCCATGGCCACGTAAATCAGGAATAATTAAATCGAATTCATTTGCTAGTTCATATTGTTTAAACCAGCTTTCTTTTACTTCTCCAAGACCATGAATTAATACGAGAGGTTCTCCAGTACCTAACCGGTCATAATACAGTTTGATCCTTTCGGTTTTTATAACGTACAACTTTATCACTCCTTTGTATTTTTTTACTAAAATATTTAACGAATAAACGCTAGGTTTGAAGTTTTTTGAAAATTTATAATAAATTATATTTACTGTATTGACCCTATATTCATATATGTGTAAAATACACCTATTAGATTTTTTATAGAGGTGTTACCTATGAACAATGATAAAGATAAAAATATTACTCCTTCAAAAAACTTTATTATGCCTTTTATTCTTCTACTCCTTAGTCGGATGACACTTCATGGCTATGATCTAATTCAAAAGCTCCACGCATTCGGGTTTCAAACACTTGACCAAGGAAATTTATATCGATTATTAAGACAACTAGAGAAAGAAAATCTTGTACAATCAAAATGGGATACGAAAGGAAGCGGACCTGCTAAGCGCTGTTATTCAATTACAGAAGCTGGGAAGGCATTCTTAACAGGTAACGCAAGACAACTCGAACTTTATCAATCAATGCTTGATCAATTTTTCAAAATGTACACTAGTTTTCTTGAGCTCTACATTCCTCCAATACAAAGAGAGGATAAAATAGAGAAACATTTGAAACCAAAAGAGGAGGAAGAAGTTTGACGTTACAGAAAGCTTCAAAATCAAAGGCAGAAGTTCAAAAAATTAAAGACGAAAAAGTAGAAGAATATTTAATGGATCCTTTTTTTAATACACTTTGGAATCAATACGAAAGTAATTTGACATACATAAGAGACGCTCGAGAACAAAGGTTAAATTCGTTTATTAAAGTGTTAAAAGAAACAAGGAAATTTAATGAGGAATATCGTAATGTAGTAAATGGTTTATTTGAAGAAATAAAGTACTTTAATAATCATATAAAAGCAAATACAACAAGAATTAAAATAGAAGAATCTTCAGAAATTCAATCAAGTGTTAATCTATTTGAAGAAAAAGTAAATAAATTTACTGAGTTATTAGCTACTCCGTTCAAAGCCTCAGTTGAGTTAATTGAAAGAGTAGAAGAGCAATATGAACAAACAGGAAAGTACTACATAGAGAGTTTGAAGGAAAGAGAGCGAGTATGGTCATCATTAAATGAACATTACTTGAAATCCTTAAGAGCAGCACATACAAACATTAACCATCGAATTGAGGATAGCTTTAAAATGTTTGGATCTGTTAATAAATAAGTAAATTTTAGACATTTGTCTTCATACTCCAAACAACTCCTTAAAATCAGAAGAGTTGTTTTTTTATGCCTTATAAGTTTTTCTTATAGCCAGTTTAATCGGTTACAATACATACCTCAGTGAACTATAGACAAGACAAATGAATAGTCTATAGAGGGGTGTTTCTTCATGAATCAGTTTAAATATGAAGAAATTGGATCGTTAAATGCAAAACTCGCTGCAGAAGCATTACTAAAATTAACTTTAAAAATAAAAAATGAGGATATAAAAGTAAAGCCAGCTGATAAGCCACTCACTTAAACTTTGAGTGGTATTTTTGTCTAAAATAGCCAATAAAAATAGAAAGTTAATAAATATTAAACTGATGGACGGCGTTTTTGTTTATGAAGTCAATAATCATGACGGACTTTATGTTGAGAATACTCTTCAACTTCTCAACGAATATGATGGGAAAAAACTTGAAAAAGAATGGATAGAAGTAAATTATTCATTTTCTTTCGGGGATCTTGTTCAAGTCAATGGCTATGAAAAAGAAATTTTTCGAATTGTGGGGTATCGTACAGAGGTTTGGCGATATAAAAATGACGCATGGGAAGATACAATTTACGAATTAGCGCGTATTACTGATGGAGAATGGTTAGAAGCCGATGAAACAGATTTAACCTTAATTGCATCAGCACAAACTGCAAATGCAATTCTAAAAAAACTAAGAAATGATAAAAATGGCATTACAAAATTAGACTTAGAAAAACTTCGCTCAATGAATGATTTTAATAAAAACAGAAATAAAACCACAAAACAAGAAATAATTGATGGATTATTAGATATATATAATGATTACGCTGTTTTATATTCAATCTTCCAAGATGAAGAATATAAAATTGTGATGGATCTAGTGCTTAAAAATTTAAATAAATTCTCAGAGAAGAAAACAAATTGAGAGAGAGGATATTCTACAATAATTGTAGAATTATATGAATCATAAAAGGTATGCCTATCCCTATTAAAATAAAAAATGCAATTGTCGTTAGTTTTTCAACAGCTTTTTCAAACAGTTCATCATTAACCATAATTTCTTTTAGATTAGCTAGCTTGTCCATTTTTATCATTGGAATCTCGCTCCTTTAACATGTTTTAATTGAATATATGCTTGTCAATGTTGTATTATGCTAAAGGTTACATATTAATATTTTTTTGTGCTTGGTAAGGTTTTTTTCATATTTTCTCATTTTTAACATATTAACTAGTAAGGGGTGATGCTAGTGAAAGAAATTGAGGTAGTTATTGATACGGAAGAAATAGCAGAATTTTTCTATCAACAGCTCATTCAGCGGGGTTATGTTCCTGAGGAAGAGGAAATTGAAGAACTAGCGGATATTACTTTTGAGTACTTACTGGAAAAATGTATGATTGATGAAATCGATGAGGAAGAAGAATAGTCATGAAAGTGGCGACGGGAGCTCTCGTCGTTTTTCTTTTGTGTATCCAAAGTACAAGCAATTATGATGCATTAACTGGAATATATTTTGGAGGATTATATGAAAAAAAATAATTGGATCCTAATTTTTACTTCTATTTTTCTATTTGTTATTTTAGGACTTATTTATGATTCAAACATGATTCGGAGTTTGGACAATTCAGCGTTTAAATTCTTTGAATTCATTCGAACAGATGCACTAGATTCATATTGTTATTTTTTAAGAGATTTTGGTTCTTCAAAAATGTATTTAACATTTGCAGTCATTGTTTTAGTTTATTCAATTATACGTAAGCGCATTTGGACTGGTTTATCATTAATGATTACATTATTGACAGCTAGAGTGGTTGTTTCCTTTTTAAAAGATCTATATGAAAGACCAAGACCAAGTTCAATGTACTATGTGGAAAGTGGCTTTAGTTTCCCAAGTGGTCATGCAGTTATGGCAACATCCTTCTTTCTAACATTAGGCTTTATTTTAATTGTCATTCAACCTGCAATGGTGAAACACAAAAAGATGATTCAATTTATCGTTCTATTAATGATATTTTTAATATCAATGAGCAGAATTTACCTTCATGTGCATCATTTCTCAGATATTATTGCTGGCTGGTTAGTAGGATATGCATGGTACAGTATTTGTAAAAATGTATTTATAAATTTACATGAAAGAAAACAGCTTTAATTTAATATGAAAAAATGACACCTATAATCGAAATGATATAGGTGTTTCTTTTTGGTTCCAGGTGCAATGCGAACAACATCTTCAATGAAATTAAGCACAATAAATCATCACCTCATGAGATGTATATGATATAAATCAAGTCCAAATTGCCTATTGAAATACAAGTAAACTAGAAAATAGGATATGCATATGAAAAACCACAAGGCTCAATTACCTTGTGGTCTAATTTATTTTATTTAGATTTTAGGGATAATCCCAGTCTCATAAAGATTTACTAACTTTATATTACTCAAAAGTTGATAAAAATTCTTCAACTGATTCTGGTGTTTTTGAATTTGCGCTATGTAAGTGTCCAATTTTTTCGCCATCTTTAAATACAAGTAAACTTGGAATTCCCATTACTTGTTGTTCACTAGCGATTTCTGGAAATTCATCGCGATCCATTGTGTACCAAGTAAATGATGGGTGCTCTTCAATTACGTCTCCGATAAAAGCATCTAAACGTGTACAATCAGGACACCAAGTTGCATAAAACTTCACCACGATTGGCTTTTCACTTTTAATTATTTCCTCGTATTTTTTTACATCTTCTATTTTTTCCATAATTGCCTCCTAAAGTTGTGATAGGTTTATTTTGAATCATATTAATTAGTATTTCAATTATTTTAACTTAATAATGCATTTTTAGAATTAATGTGATTAAAAAGCATACAAACGTTCGTATGTTGATGTAAAATATAAGATAGAAAAGTTGTTCTATAAATGTAGTAACAATGAAAGTAAATAAAAATGATGAGGTGTATTTAATGAAGTTTATTCATACAGCAGATTGGCACCTTGGTAAAATTGTACATGGTGTACATATGACAGAAGACCAACGATTTATATTAGATGAATTCATTTCAATAATTAAAGAAGAAAAGCCAGATGCAGTTGTTATAGCAGGCGATTTATATGATAAAAGTATATCTCCAACTGAGGCGATTGAACTATTAAATGAAGTATTCCATAAAATTGTAATTCAATGTAATACGCCCATCCTTGCGATTGCGGGAAATCATGATAGTGCTGAACGAATTGAATTTGGTAGCCGTTTTATGGAAAAAGAAGGCTTATATTTAGTAGGGAAATTTCAAACACCATTTAAGAAAGTTATATTGAATGATGATGATGGTGAAGTTCATTTTTACTTAATTCCATATGCGGAACCAAGTATTGTACGTTATATATTACAAAACGATGATATTCATTCACATGATGACGCTATGAAAGCAATCATAAATAAAATAAGAGATGAAGAATTAGACCCATCAGTACGAAATGTATTTGTTGGACATGCATTTGTAACAAATAATGGAGAGCCTTCAGATGAAGAGACAGAAGGTGAACGTACACTCTCTATTGGTGGAGCTGAATATGTATCACATCATAATTTTAAACATTTTAACTATACAGCCCTAGGACATTTACATCGAGCACATTTTGTAGGAAACAAATCAATTCGCTATTCTGGATCACCTTTAAAGTACTCACTTTCCGAGGAAAACCATAAAAAAGGCTGCTTAATTGTTGAATTAAAAGCTGACGGTGAGCTATCAGTAGTTAAGAAAGATTTTCATCCAAAACGAGATTTAAGATCGATCGAAGGAACGATTGAGGAAATCAGACAGCATTCTGTAAATGATGATTATGTATTTGTAAAATTAACTGATGAGCATATGGTCGTTCATCCGATGGAGCAAATCAGAACAGTTTATCCAAATGCGATGCATGTTAGTCGAAAGCGAACAACATTACAAACAGATAAAACAAATCAACTTAGTTTAGTGGAAAAACAATCAAAAAATCAACTTGAGTTGTTCCAATCTTTTTATAAAGAAATGAAAAATGAAGATTTGAAAAATGAAGATGAACAATATATGAAAGAGATTATTCAAGAAATCTTTGTAAGGGAGGAATAGATTTGAAGCCATTAAAAGTAGTACTTCACGCTTTTGGACCTTACAAGGATAAGGTAAATGTTGACTTTAGTCGACTAAACGAAAAAGGACTATTTGCAATAACTGGTCCAACCGGTGCAGGTAAAACAACAATATTTGACGGGATTTGTTTTGCTCTTTTTGGTGAGGCGAGCGGTGAAAATAGGAATGACCAAACATTGCTTCGAAGTCATTTTGCAGATGACGATCTTTATACTAGTGTTGAATTAACATTTGAATTAAAAGGAAACCATTATAATATTTTTAGACAAAAAGGTCATCAAAAGAAACAAAATAAAGGTATTACAGGCGATAAAATCGAGTTTTATAAAATTGAGAATGAAGAAAAAGTACCTTATTGCCAGGAATTTAACAAAACTTCAATCGTGAATAAAAAAGTAGAAGAATTATTAGGGATTAATGCAGATCAATTCAAACAAATTGTATTACTTCCTCAAGGTGAATTTCGAAAATTATTAGTTTCGGATACAAAAGAAAAGGAAGAAATTTTGCGGAAAATTTTCAGAACTGAACTATTTGAAAAAGTAACTGAAACTCTAAATTTAGCTCGAAAAAACATTGAAAGTAAATTTACTAATTTAAAGCAGAAAATCGTTATTAAATTAGAAGTGATTGAAAAATTGTTAAGCGAAAAAGGAATTCAAATTGCCGACGATTCTCAAATTAATCTTCATATTGTTAATGAGATTTTGACTGAACATATAGTAAGTATAATGGATGATTTAAAAAGACTTGAAGAAAATGAGAAAATCCAAAAATCACAATTAGAAGTTAATCAGCAAAAGCTATTTTCAGCAGAGGCCCATAATAAAAATATTGAACGACTACATGAAGTAATTGAATTATTAACCATGTTAAAAGGTCAAGAGGTAGAAATAGAAGATAAAAAAGTAAAAATAAAATTAGCCACAAATGCTGAAAAAGTATTGCCTATAAAAACTGAACTTGAGAAATTAAAAAATTCACTTCAAGTAACGAACGATAAATTATTATTCGAAATAGAAAGTTTAAAAGAAACACTTATTAAAATTGAAAAAATCTCTGCGGAAGTCGCTACATTACCTGAAGAGCAAAAAAAATTAGGTAGCTTAGAAAGCCAATTGAGTCATTTATTAGTGTTAAAAGAAGATATCGATCAATTTCAAAATCATAAAGTAGCGTTTCAAAACAAGTCAAAGCAGATCCTATTATTCGAAAATGAAGAAAAGACATTACAAGAGGGTTTAAAGAAAGAGAACGAAGAATTAAATCAATTAAAACAACAACTAAATGATTTAGAAGGTGTTCATGATCAATGGGCAAAACTCTCCTTATTAAACAAGGAAATCTCACTAAAAGGTGGGTTTGCTAAACGAATCTTTTTTGCAAAAAAAGAATTAGAGCAAAAACAAAATGAATATCAAATAAAAAATTTAGACCATGTTAAGCTAAAAAATGAATTGGACAGAATTGAAAGTGAAATGCATCAGCAAAAAGCCGCTTTTTTAGCGAAAGATTTAAAAGATCAAGAGCATTGTCCAGTTTGTGGAAGCACACATCACCCATCACTTGCTAAATTTAATGGGACTGTTAATGAAGAAGAAGCAGAAAAATTGAAAATACATGTAAATCAATTCCAGACTGAACTAGCAACAATTCAGGGGGAAATTAAAAGTAAGGAAAACTCATTAAAAATTGATGAACAATCATTTTTTGAGGAGCATGGACAATTTGATTTTACAAATGAAGGTCTTAAAGCTCTTGCTAATGAGTTTAATGAAAATGAATCAAACTTAAAAAATCTGACTGAGAAAAAAGCTACTTTCGAAAAGATTAATAATGTAATAAAAACAAAAGAACAATTAATTAGGGATTTAACCGTAAAAGTTACTGAGAAAACTGAAGCAATGAATAAGTTTACGAATGAATTAAATGAATTAAAAATTCAGATTGTACAAATTGAATCAAAATTACCGGAATCTTTGAGAACTCTTGAGAAATGGCAATTGGAAAAAAATGATATTGAAAAAAATATAGCAATATTAAAAGCAAAAATTTCAAAAATTGAAGAAGAATATAGAATCCTAACTGAACAGAAGACGGTTAAAGAGACTACTCGTACTCATCTCGAAAAAGAAGTTTTAAAATTAAATGAAGAGACCCGCTCAACAACGATTCTTTATCATGAAAAAATAGCTGAGTACGAGTTTAATGGTGAATCAGAGTTTATAAGTGCAATTGATTATATTCGAATGATTGATCAATATCGAAATGATTTATCAATTTTTGAAGAAAATCTTCAAAGATTAAGTACTGAAAAAGAGTTGCTTGAAAAACAAGTTCAATCGATGGAAAAAATTGAAGTAAGTGAACTTAAAATGAAGGTACAAGAAATTACTCAGCATTTAGACGCGATCGTTAATGAGATGATTCGTATTCAAGAATTAAATAAGCGATTAAGTCAATTGAAAATTGACCTACAAATTTATCAAGAGGATTTTGTAAAAACTGAACAAAAATTAGCAGGTTTAACTGATTTATATAAAGTTACAAAAGGCGATAATGATAAAATGATTTCGTTTGAACGATATGTCTTATTGGATTATTTTGAGCAAATTATTGAATCGGCAAATATTCGACTTGATCATTTATCAAATGGCCAATTTCAATTGCAACGAAAAGATGCAGTTGAAAAAGGTAGGAAACAAAGTGGTTTAGGATTGGAAGTATATGATTCCTATACGGGCCTTGCTAGGGATGTAAAAACATTATCTGGTGGAGAGCAGTTTAATGCATCACTTTGTTTAGCATTAGGAATGGCAGATATTATTCAAGCACATAAAGGTGGCGTATCAATTGATACGTTGTTTATAGATGAGGGATTTGGATCACTAGATGATGAATTATTATCAAAAGCAATTGATACACTTATTCAACTTCAGAAATCTGGACGTTTAATTGGCGTTATTTCTCATGTGCAAGATGTAAAGGATGCAATGCCAGCAGTAATTGAAGTTCATAAAACGAACAAGGGATATTCAGAGTTATCAATTTTAATTAAATAAAGCTGTAAGAGAACCGGAAACTAAGCGAATGTTTCCGGTTTTTTATTTTTACTAAAAAGAGTTCGACTAGAATTTTTTTGAATGAAATATAGTTATCTATAAATACATTAATAATATAATATCTTATTTTAATAATCCTTTGAATTAACCTGTTGAATGGAGGGAATTGGCAAAAAATGACATAGTATTGCATATTTAAACAAGAATAGATATAATGATTAAAAATCTAAATATATTAAATTTTCAATATATTTAATCTAATCAGAAATTTACTTACATAAATCAAAATTAATTGGGGGTATTAAAATGAAAAAGGTTAAAAAACTATCGTTTGCATTTGCTGTGACGACGGCTCTAATTTTATCGGGTTGTGGTAAGGATACGAAAACAAGCGGAACAGCAGACAAACCATTACGAGTTGTTACTGATGCTGCCTATGCGCCTTTTGAATATCTTGATAACGGTAAAATAGTAGGATTCGATGTTGATTTTACAAATGCAGTTGCGAAAGAAGCTGGGGTAAATATCAAAATTGTGAATACTGGATGGGACCCATTATTTGCTGAAATTGGTGGCAAAACTGCTGATATTGGTATGTCTTCTATTTCAATCAATGCAGATCGTGAGAAAACATATGATTTTACAACTCCTTATTTTCTTTCGATTAATAAAATTCTAGTTCCAGAAGGTAGTAGTATTAAATCAGCCGCAGATTTGAAGGGGAAGGTTGTAGCAGTGCAAAATGGTACAACAGGCCAAGAAGCTGTTGAAAAAATGTTTGGTAAAAACAATAAAAATCTTAAAAAATTCGAAAATAACAATTTAGCAATTTTAGAGCTTCTTAGTGGAGGAGCTGATGCAGTAGTTGCGGACAATGGTGTTCTTGAAGCATATGCAAAAAATAATCCAGATAAAAAGCTAGTTGTTATTGATGATAAAAATAGCTTTGAACCTGAATACTATGGCCTATTACTTCAAGATGGAAGTAAATTAAAAGGTAAACTTGATAAAGCAATTAAAGAAGTAGTAAACAATGGTACTTATGAAAAAATTTATAAAGAGCATTTTGGATCAGAGCCAGATCTTGAAACATTAAAAGCAGAAGAAAATAAATAGGAAATTAAAAATTGCGTAACAGGCATTTGTGTTACGCAATTTTATCTAAATGGGGGAAAAGAAATGGGATTTGATTTTGGAATTGTAAAAGAATACATACCGTTTTTCCTTAAAGGAACTGTATTAACAATTGGCTTATCTTTTGCAGGAATATTTTTAGGTACAATAATTGGATTATTTATTGGATTAGGAAAAATGCAATCAAATAAATGGTTAGCATTACCTTTTGTTTGGTATATCAATTTTTTTAGAGGCACACCGTTATTTGTACAAATTTTATTAATTCACTTTGGGGTAGTTCCGTATTTTATAGGAGAGACAAACGCAATAGCGGCAGCAATCATTGCACTATCATTAAATGCAGCAGCTTATATTGCTGAAATCTTTCGTGCTGGGATTCAATCAATCGATAAGGGGCAAATGGAGGCTTCTCGTTCCTTAGGAATGACGCATGTACAAGCTATGAAACATGTTATTTTACCTCAAGCTTTAAAACGTATGATCCCTCCACTTGGAAACGAATTTATTGTCTTAATTAAGGAATCTTCAATTGCAGCTATTATTGCTGCACCTGAGCTTATGTATTGGAGTAGAGCAATGCAGGGGCAATATTATAAAGTGTGGGAGCCGTACATTTCTGCTGCAGTAATCTATTTAATCTTAACATTAACATTAAGCTTTGTATTAAATCGGATTGAAAGAAGGTTGACTACGGGATGATTAAAGTAGAAAAATTAAAAAAATCATTTGGTTCGCTAGAAGTATTGAAAGATATCAACATTACAATTCAACCACGTGAAGTATGCGTTGTAATCGGTCCTTCTGGTTCTGGTAAGTCAACCTTTCTTCGATGTTTAAATATGTTAGAAACAATAACAGCGGGTAAAGTTTTTATCGAAGACGTCGATCTTACAGATAAAAAAACAAATATAAATAAAATTCGTACCGAAGTAGGCATGGTATTCCAACATTTTAATCTCTTTCCACATTTAACAGTTTTAGAAAATATTACTCTAGCACCTAAAAAAGTAAGAAATCGAGCGAATGATTTTGCTAAAACGAAAGCACTTGAACTATTAAAAAAAGTAGGGCTTTCAGATAAAGCAAATGTATATCCTGACTCATTATCTGGAGGACAAAAACAACGTGTTGCGATCGCAAGAGCACTTGCAATGGAACCAAAAATTATGTTATTCGACGAACCTACATCGGCTCTAGATCCCGAAATGGTTGGTGAAGTTTTAGAGGTTATGAAGCAACTTGCTAAAGAAGGAATGACAATGGTCATTGTTACACACGAAATGGGATTTGCTCGTGAAGTTGGTGATCGCGTAATCTTTATGGATCAAGGTTACATAGTAGAAGAAAACAGTCCCGTGCAAATATTTGATTTCCCAAAACACGAGCGCACGAAAAGTTTCTTAAGTAAAGTATTATAAGGAAGATAGTAAACAGATGAGGTTGTCCCGACTTTTTAAGGGAACCTCTTTTTTTATGTCAAAGTAGATTTGGTATTCAGTCTGAGCTGCAAAGAAATCTAAGTGAACAGCAAATAAAGTTAAAAATTACCCGTACCAGTTAGGGTATTAAGACGTAGTTTCTATACTATAGTAGATTATTTTAAATGGAAATCTAGCAAATATCGTTTTATTCTTTCTAAATCACTTAGAAAGTTGATAAAAACTAACTAATTATGAGTTGAAAAGAACCAATAGGTCATCTAGAACCACCTTTAGATTGGAGAGAAAAGGTTACGAAAATCTATTATATTACTATAAGTGTTTTCTTTTCATTCTTTTCGGAAAATTATGCTAAAATTTATTTATGACAAAAAAAGGAGTGTAGGACAATGGAAATTCAAAGAATACTAGTGACTAGCCGAATTCATCATAAGCTAAAAGACCTAATTGAATCACATAATCTATCAAAAGAGTTTCGTTTTTTACCTGAAGATGAAGTAACAAAAGAGGATTATGAGTGGGCTGATACATTTGTTGGTTTTCGTCCAACACCAAATTTTGAATTTGGAAACATAAAGTGGGTCCATTCATTAGCAGCGGGCGTAGATAGTTTCATGAAAATTAAATGGAAAAATGATGTGCTTTTAACGCGAACAATTGATGTTTTTGGTCCAAAAATGAGTCAATATTGTTTAAGTTACATACTTCAGGATTCACAATTACATGAACAATTTTCAAATTTACAGAGTGAAAATAAGTGGGAATTTCATATCCCAAAATCTTTAGAAGACCAAAAAGTCGTCATTTATGGTACAGGAGAAATTGGCGGACATATTGGTAAAGTTTTATCAAGCTTAGGAATGAAGGTGTATGGAGTTTCTATGAGTGGTAATCAAAAACAATATTTTGAAAAAATAGTACCATTCCAAGAAGCATCTACAATTTTAGATCATACAGAATGGATTATTAGTGTTCTTCCCTCTACGAATGAAACTAAAAATATATTAGATATGAGTACATTTAAACAGTTAAATAATGTAGGGTTTATAAATGTTGGTAGAGGAGCAACTGTATGTGAGGACTCTTTAAAGGAAGCTTTGAATAATGGGTATATTAGAAAAGCTATTTTAGATGTTTTTGCTGTTGAACCACTTCCAGCCGATTCTGAATTATGGCAAATGCCTAATGTAAAAATAACACCACATATTTCGGCAGTTACTTTACCAAATGATGGTGTTAAGTGTTTTGTCAATACACTTTCAACAATAGAAAATAACGAAAAACTAAGAAATATAGTGAAGATTGAAAAGGGATATTAATTTTATGATGTAGAATGGGGATTATTTACCTATGGCTTGCCAGGAGATGAATAGCTAAATTTATCATTTCACATTTAGAAATTATAAATTTGCTGAAGGGAACTCGACGTTGCCTGCAAATTTTAGGAACTAAGTATAAGTGAAACTACGCCTCTGTCTTCGCCTGAAAGCTCGCCAATCGTCGAGTTTTCATTATTATCACAAACATGTTAGGATAGACAAGTAACAAATTGATAAATAAGGAGAATACAAAAAATGGCAATTATTGACGTTTCAATCGTACCAATTGGCACAGAAACACCTAGTGTAAGTGCATATGTAGCAAATATACATAAAGTTTTAGAAAAGTATAATGGCGAAGTGAAATTCCAACTTACACCTATGAATACAATTATTGAAGGCGAATTACCGTTATTATTAAAAGTTGTACAAGAAATGCATGAGGTACCATTTGAAAATGGAATTTCAAGAGTTGCAACGACTATTCGAATTGATGATCGTCGCGATAAGAAGAGTACAATGGAAGGTAAGTTAGCTTCTGTTCAAGCAAGACTTGAACAAAACTAATATTGACTTGATAAAGTGACTTGATAAGTATAACGACTTATCGTCACTTTTTTTGTGATTTGAAAATAATCGTGTGATTATTTCGAATATTTTCTTGAAATTCCAAAATTTAGTTGATAAACTAAACTAATCAGTCAGTTTAAATATATTTATTGAGTAAAGGAATGTGTTCAATGCCAAAAGTCTCAGATGATTACAAAGAACGCAAAAGAGAGAGTCTTCTTGAAAGTGCTTTAAAATGTTTTGGAGAAAAGGGATATCATACGACAACAATGGATGATATAGTTGCATATTCTAAAACGAGTAAAGGGCTAATTTATAATTATTTTAAAAGTAAAGAAGAGCTCTATTTAACGTTAATGCAAGAAAGAACAGTCCAAACATTTGAAAAAATTAATCAACGATTTCAAAATATTAGTTCATCAAAAGATAAGTTAAAAGAGTTATTTCAAATGTATAGTGAAATTTCTTTAACAGAAAAATGGCGAAATATGATTAGGGTCCATATGGAGTTTTGGATTAATTCAGCTAGGCATGAAAATCTACAAGCCATTATGATTGAAAGGTACAAAGATCAATACCGGTTATTTTTAAGTGAAATTATTAAACAAGGAATAGCATCTGGTGAGTTTAAGAAAACAATCGATCCTGATATTATTTCGAGTTTGTTTTGGGCTAATATAGATGGCATTTGCTTACATTATTCAGTTGTAGAAGAAGATGAAATTTACAAAGCACAATTTAAAGCCGCAGAAGAAATGATTATGTCTTATATAGTTCAAAATTAAAGCTTATGGTAGTGAAGGTGAAAACTTTCCTACCTAAAACTTTAAATTCAGAAAATTTTTTATGTTAAAAATAAAGCAAACAACATACACTAATCATAGAATAAAATAAACTTAATAGTCAGTTTTAATTGGAAAGGAGGAATCACGATGAATTCCGTCCAAATTAGAATTATTTGTTTGTCTATGTATTAATAAGTATGTAATTTTTTTATTTTGGTAGAATGAAGGGATTATAATGGGAAAGAAAGTCTATTTTTTATATACAAAGGCGTTCTCGGATATTGGTAGTATGATGGAATTAGTAGTAATGAATGCAGTGATCTACTCGATGACGAAAAGTACATCATGGCTGGCTGCGGTTTTAGCCCTTCGAGTTTGTGGAGGGATTTTAACAAGTTTATTTTCTGGTGTATTTGCCGATCGATATAATAGAAGAAAGCTAATGATATTTAGCGATATTACTAGAGGAATAAGTATTCTTACCTTATGTATTTTCCCTTCACCTTTAATGTTTGCAACTGTAGCATTTATCATTGGTGCATTAGGAAGCTTTTTTTCAGTCAGCTTTAGTGCAGATTTACCTCAAATATTTGGTGAAGAAAATATTTTAAAAATAAATGCTTTTATTTCACGCCTTGCTGCAATTAGTATGGTTATTGGATTTTTAGGATCAGCATTCTTATCAACGGTTGTAGATTATCGTGTAATCATTGGAATAGATGCCCTTTCCTATTTCTTATCCGCTTTTGTTCTAATCTTTTATAAATGGGAAAATACGGTTAAAAAAGGTGATAACAATCAATGGAAACAACTATTTAATGATTTGAAAGAAGTAAAAACTTATGTGCTAATCAAACCGCTATTAGTATTTGTATTCATTGTATTTCTATTTCAAACATTCTCAGCAAGCTCTCATAATGTCGGAGTACCAATATTAGCAGAAAAAATTAGCACAGAACATGCAACATTTTACCAAGGACTTATTTGGGGAACTTGGGGTATTGGAGGAATCCTTTCCACTTGGTTAATTCCTAAGGTATCTTGGTTAAAAAAACATTATCTATTTATGTATTACGGAACTTCAGTTTTAACATCAATCGGCTTCATTTTATTTTTATCGAATCAAATTTTATGGATCGTATTTTTCTTCGCATTTTTTACTGGCTTTTTTGATAATGCTGCAGGTACTTATTTTTCAACAATGATTCAAAAAAACGATAATTCCATAAGAGGTAGAATCTTCGGAGTCGCAAATTTGTTAAATAGGGTTGGTTTTACAATCGGTTTTGTAGCGGCATCACCATTATTATCAGTTTTATCAATGCCACATCTTGTTTGGTTGTTTCATGGTAGTCTAATCATTATGATTTTAAGTGTAACCAGTTACTTATTATTTAAGAAAAAATTTGATTTTAATTATGATCAAATTCAAGAAAATGAAAATGAACTCATCATTTCTAAATAAAAAAGGACGTGATTATATGGAAACAAATTTGAAGAAGAATATTGAGGTAGAAAAAATAAATTATTCTAGATGTAGCGAAGTAGACGTTGAATTAGCTTATCAAGCATTTTCGATCGGTTTTTCAGATTATATCGTTAAATTCAATTATTCTAAGGAACAGTTTGTAAATTTGTTTTTTGGTCCAGAAGGTAACAAACCGGAGCACTCATTCGTAGCAATTTATGAAAATGAAGCGGTAGGTGTGATTTTAGGCGGTATTAAAAAGTATGAAACAATTAAAACAATGCGATGTGGAACTTTGGCTATTAGTCCAGATTATAGGGGATTAGGAGTTAGCCAAAAATTATTTGAACTGCATAAAGAGGAAGCAGAGAAAAACGGATGTAAACAATTATTCCTTGAAGTAATAGTTGGAAATGATCGAGCAATTAACTTTTATAAGAAACTTGGATACAAAAAGATTTATGACCTTTCTTATTTTTCTAAATCAGATTTAACAAATTTACACCAAATACATTTAGATTCTGGCACAGAAATAAATAAAGTTGATTTTAATACGTTCAAAGAAACAACTATGAATTGGGACTATCATATAAACTGGCAAAATGACATTGATTATTTAGAAAAACTAACTAATTTTAGTTATTTTCTAGCTAAAGTTAACGATGAAAATGTTGGTGCTTTAGCAGTTAATGAAAATGGTAGAATAAGTCTCCTAATAATTGATAAAGTTTACCGAAATCGAAAAATAGCAACTAACTTATTGCAATCTGCGGCTAGTGAACTAAATTTAAAATCTTTCTCAACATCCATACCAAATAACAATAGTCTTGAAGGTTTCTTGTCTAAACTAGAATTTAAGAAAGAAAAAATAGCTCAATATGAAATGTACAAATTGATTTAGGATAAGAAGAAAAGAGAAACAGTACTCTTCTCTTAAGAATTTGTACTTTTGCCTATATACATGACCTTGCTCCTAAATCAGCTAATCTCCGTACATTAGTTAGTATGGAGGTGATTTATAATGTATGATTATCGTCAACAAATTGAGCAACCATATTATCCATATTCTGGGGTACCGCAACAAGAAGATGAAAGATTTTTCCCATTTTTCTTTCCGTTCTTATTTGGTGCAGCGGCATTTGGCCCATGGGGATGGGGAAGACCATGGGGTTGGGGCCGTCCTTGGGGCTGGGGAAGACCTTGGGGATTTTATCGTCCATGGGGCTGGGGCCGTCCATGGGGTTGGGGAAGACCTTGGTAAATTAAAAAATATTGAATTTGGTGTCTCATAGGTCATTGTACTTTTGAGTCACTTTTTTTGTTTTGAAAAATACAGATCGGTGAAAATCAAAAAATATCCCACAAGGGAAATAATACCTTGTGGGAAGTTTTATTTTAGTATTAATTTTATGAAAAATGGGATAAGAATAGAGGCAAATATCGCACTAAGCGTCATTGCTATTGAACTTATTGCTTGTTCAATTTTTCCATATTCTGCTGCTTTTGCAGTACCTACTCCATGTGATGATATTCCATACGAAGCACCAATCGCAACAGGGTGGTCTATTTTAAGTTTTGATAGAATAGCAGGACCAAACATTGATCCTGAAATACCGGCAATCATTACATATACAACCGTTAAAGATGGAATACCACCAATCATTGAAGTGATTCCCATAGCTAATGGGGTCGTAACTGATTTTGCTGCTAAAGAAAGCAGGATGATTTTTTTTAATCCGAGCCATAGAGATAAGTATACACCTGAAAGTAGACCGACAATTGTTCCAGCCATTACACTAACTAATATCGACATACAATGTTTCTTTAATGTTGCCCGATGCTCGTATAATGGATAGGCAAAAGAAACAACAGCAGGACCTAAAAGTAAATTAATCCATTTTCCTCCAAGCATATACGATTCATAGGTAATGTGAAGATTTACAAGAATGATGATAATAACTGTAGTAGAGGTAACAATCGGAATCAGTAACGAGTATGTGAATTTAGCGTACATTTTTTTAGCAAGAATATAACATAAAATGGTTAAGAGGATAAATAGTAAACTTTTAATGTCCTTCATTCGTATCCCTCCCAATTAATAAATCAGTTGTTTGTTTTTTATGGGCTCTCGAAGTAAGATACGAACTAATGCTTGCGGTAATTGTAAATACAACTGCTGTACTAATTAATACGATTATTATAGAAATTAAACCGTGAAAATTTAAAATAGAAGAATAATTCATTATTCCTACAGTAGCTGGAATAAACAAGAGCGTTAAGTGCTTACTTAAAAAATTACTACCAGATCGAATCCATTTTTCGTTAAAGAATGGTATAAATAGTAAACAAAATAATAACAACATACCAATAATACTTCCTGGAATAATTAGATGAAATTGTTGCTGAATTAAATTTCCAATAAAAAATAATAAGTAAAGAAAGCTTATTTGAACAATCATTTTTACAAAATTCATTTTCAACATCCTTTGATTCTACTAACTAATAGACTATTAATCTTATTATTGTACAATAAATTATGGCGAAAATGTGAACTTTTTTCGTTATTATAAAAATGCATCTTTTTATAAAAAAGATTATAATAGTTTTATCATATAAATAGAGGAAGTTATATAAAATGAAATCATTTGTAGCGTTCGATTTTGAAACGGCAAATTACAATCGACATAGCATTTGTGCTGCCGGTTTTGTATTTGTTGAAGAAGGAGTAATTGTTGATCAAGTTTACTCTCTAATTAATCCTGAAGAAGAATTTTATTCGATGAATATTTCTGTACACGGAATTAGGCCAAGAGATGTACAAGATGCACCCCTTTTCCCAGAATTTTATGAAACGATTAAAGATAAGCTTGAGGGGAAAACATTAGTAGCACATAATCTAGCATTTGATGGTTATGCATTAAAAGATAATTTATCAAGATATGGTATACCTTCAGCGTTAAATAATTTACTATGTTCACTGCAACTTGCTAAGAAGGTATTGCCAAAACAATCTCGTTATACATTAGATACTTTATCAAGTCGATTCGGTATTTTATTAGAACATCATCACCATGCATTAGCTGATGCTGAGGCTTGCGCTAAAATATTTCTTCATTTAACGAAGGAATATGAAATCTCATCATTCGAAGAGTTATATGAGAAAACTTCAATTTATCACGGACAAATTCATCAGTTTGAATATCGTTCATCATTAGTAAAACCGAAACCTAAACGTAAATTGGAGAAAAAAGTATGAAATTAATATCTTGGAATGTAAACGGAATAAGAGCATGTGTACAAAAGGGATTTTTAGATTATTTTAATGAACAAAAAGCAGATCTATTTTGTATACAAGAAACAAAGTGCCAAGAAGATCAAATAACTCTGGAATTAGACGGTTATTATCAATTTTGGCATTCTGCAGTAAGAAAGGGTTATTCTGGTACTGCAATTTTTACGAAACATAAACCATTAAATGTTAGTTTTGGATTTAATGGTAAAGAAGAAGATCAAGAAGGAAGAGTATTAACCTTAGAATTCGAGAAATTTTATATGGTAAATGTTTATACGCCAAATTCTCAGCGAGACTTAGCCAGATTACCAATAAGATTAAAATGGGAAGATGATTTTAAAAGCTACTTAAATAAGCTCGATGAACAAAAACCTGTCATCTTATGTGGAGACTTAAATGTCGCACATAATGAAATCGATTTGGCAAATCCAAAATCAAATCGTACGAATTCTGGCTTTACGGAAGAAGAGCGTGGTAAAATGACAGCATTATTAGAAAGTGGTTTTACTGACAGCTTTCGATTTTTAAATCCAACAAAAGAAAGTTCATATAGTTGGTGGTCTTATATGGCAAAGGTCCGAGAACGAAATATTGGATGGCGTATTGATTATTTTATTATTTCAAATAGATTACAAAATGAATTAATAAATTCAGAAATTCACTCTCACATTATAGGAAGTGATCATTGTCCAGTTGTTTTAACGATGGAAGATTCGATCATTTAAATATAGACAAAGTACAAAAATTTGATTTTCAGACTGATTGCAAGCGCTTGTCTTTCGAGGCGCGAAGCCTGGTGAGGAGCGGAGTTACCCTTAGGTGGTAATGAGCACCGCAGACAGGCGAAGCAACGAAGAAAGCGAACGTTTGGCGGGCAGTCTGAAAGCTCTTAGGTTTTAGAGCTTTCTTTTTTTATATAGGCATTTAGTAAGTCAACGAGAAGCTATTATGCGTAAACTAAAGGTAGGACAAAGTATAATAATTGTTTGTAAAACTACTTAAAGGTAGAAAAGGATGTGGATTCCTATGAGTATAAAATGGCTAGAATGGGCACAGAGAATCCAAGCAATTTCTCAAGCAGGATTGACCTTTACGAAGGATGTATTTGATAAAGAAAGGTATGAAGAACTAAGACATATAAGTGCTGATATTTTAAATCATTATTCAGAATTACAAATTGATGAAATCGAAGGATTGTTTCGCAATGAACGGGGGTATCCCACACCAAAGCTTGATGTTAGAGGTGTCGTTTTTAGAAACGGTAAAATATTATTAGTAAAAGAAAAGCTAGAAAATAAATGGTCTTTACCAGGTGGTTTTTGTGACGTTGGATTATCAGCTTCAGAAAATGTAGTAAAAGAAATATTTGAAGAATCAGGCTATAAAGTTGAAGTGAAAAAACTATTAGCAGTATTAGACATGACAAAGCACGACCATCCACCTCATTCATATCACTACTACAAATTATTTATACAATGTGAAATTGTTGGTGGTAATCCCTCAATTGGAACAGAAACAAGTGATATTGATTTCTTTGATCAAGAGCATTTACCAGAGCTTTCTCTCAATCGAAATACTACATCTCAATTAGATTTAATGTTTGAATATTATCGAAATCCTAATAAAGAAACTTGTTTTGATTAAAGATCATTTTAAAAATAGATAAGATGTTAAAAAAATCATTTTAGAGTTGCTAGTGCAGCTCGATTTTGTTTTAAAGGGGACAAAATATTAAAAATGATTGAATGAATGAAAAATATACATATTTAGAATTAAAATTGAAGGAACTTACTAACTCAACTCAAAAGGAGAAATGATTTGAAAACCAATTTTATGGATTATGTAAAATTCGAAAATGAATTAAAAAAAGAACGCATTTCTACTTGTCTTATTTATCAAAATGGAGAAATTAAATATAATTTTTATAAAAATTCAAAAAGCGAAACAAAACTATTCAAAATTAATTCTGTTACGAAAAGTGTTTTATCGATGTTAATAGGAATTGTCATTGATAAAGGATTTATAGAAAGTGTTGATGTACCAATTACTAAATTTTTTCCAAATATTGAATCGAAAAAAAGAGAGATTACGATCGAACATTTGCTCACTATGACAGCTGGATACGATTGGCAAGAGTGGGGAGAATGGGGTGGGCGTCCATTTCCAATGATTAATAGTAAAGACTGGATCCAATATGTACTAGAAAAAGAAATGGTTAATAAACCAGGTGAAAAAATGATTTATGATTCTGGAGCATCTCAAGTACTTAGTGCAATTATTCAGATGGTAACGAATGAAAAACTATCTACTTTCGCAAAACGAATGTTATTTGATCCTTTAGGTATAAAAGAGTTTATTTGGCACGAAGATTCAAAAGGAATTAATATTGGGGGATTTGGCTTAAGTTTAACGACAGATGATCTACTAAAGCTTGGGATATTAATGATGCAAAAAGGAAAATGGAATAATACACAAATTATTTCAAGTGAGTGGATTGAAAAATCAACAAAAGCGAAGTACGATACATATCCGCATGTTGGTTCATATGCATACCATTGGTGGGTGCTTGAAAATAATGAGTTAAAGGATCTTGATTCAACGATTTATTTTGCCATGGGATATGGAGGCCAATTCATCTTTATTTCACCAAAAAATCAATTCGTAGCTGTTTTTACAAGTGCAAAATATATTAATACTTCTACCCCATTAAAAATCATTCAAAAATACTATCCTTTACTATTAACAAATGAATAGGACTTAAAATGGGAGTAAAAGTGGATACGTAAACCAAGGATTAATAATCCTGTATTGGCTACTCTTTTATATAATCTTTTTAAAATACCCTTAATCCTATAATTCCTATTCCTACCTCTAATTTTTGTATGATTTTTTTATTTGAGAATAGGAGTTTACTTAAAAAATGTCGAATTAAGTAATTAGAAAATATAAATAACAACTTGATAATAGCTCCAAGAAGGGATGAAGATTGATGTTTTTGGTGACAGAAGACTTCAAAACGTTTATTAGGAAATATCCAATCACAACAATTATGGTTGGTTTATGTACTATCTTAGCGATCATTACGACATTTTTAGGTGGGTATACGATTGAAAATATCATCAATTTAGGTGGTTATGAGCACGAATTAGTAAAACAAGGTGAAATATGGAGACTTTTTACTTATGCATTTATGCACGGAAGCTACGCTCATTTTTTTATGAATATGACTTTTATGATTATTTTAGGTAGACCTTTAGAAAGAGCGTTAGGTTCAGTTAAATTTTTATTATTTTATTTATTATCGGTTATTCTTACAGGACTTATTATTAATTTTAACTATTCGCCTAATACAGTTGAGACAGGGGCATCCGGTGTAGGCTATGCTTTTTTAGGAATGTATTTATTTATTACCGTATTTAGAAAAAATATGCTCTTTTCAGATGATCGTAAGTTTGTCATAACTTTTTTAGGAATTGGTTTACTAACTTCATTAATTATCCCGTCGACAAGTTTAACTGGTCACTTAGCTGGTATGATGATCGGTTTTTTCATAACTCCTCTATTATTAAAAAAGAGTGCACGATTTCAAAACTCTGTTAATGTTTAGTGTACATATTGAGAATAAGTTTTAACAATAGAAATATTTTTCAAAACAAACCTAGTTCGGATGGAACTAGGTTTGTTTTGGTTTGGATTTAGATGATAGTTAACGTTAGTTATAGTTAATTTCCATTTTTTTGACGTTGAGAAAAGTAAATATAAAAGTTAAAATAACCTTGTGTTAATTATTCTAAGATAATAATTAAGTGTGAATATAAAACCAGAAAGGTGTTGTAAATGCAGAAAAACTTGAGAAGACACAAAAAATTCTCGTTATATGCACTTTCATATTACTTCTTGTTCGGTGTTATTTGGATTATTATGTCAAATACTTTAATTGAATATTATTTTGGGAAAATCGATTTGAGTATCTCAATCTTAAAAGGTTTCATTTTAATCATAATTAGTAGTTTGTATTTTTATTCTTTATTAATAAAAAAAAGTAAAGTTGTTAATTCAGTAGAAGACCGTTATCGAATGTTTGTCGAAAATTCATCTGATATCATTGTCGTAGTAGATTTATCTGGTAGGATTGAATATACTTCACCTTCTGTTCAACCATTATTAAGTTATGAACAATCTGAATACGTAGGGAAATCAATTTTTGACTATTTGGATGAAAATGCAGATGCATCAAAAATGAAGCAAGAGTTTATTAATCGTCAGGAATTTAAAAATAGTTCTCAATTTAAAGCAAATATTGAACATAAACTTGGATATAAAGTTGTATTGGAATGTAAATGTGTACCGATCATAGATGAAAATGGTAAAGTTCAAAAATTAATGTATTTTGCACAGGATATCACCCAACAAACGCAATCTGAACGAAAATTACTGGAAAGTGAAGTGCGATATCAAAAATTAGTGAAATATTCACCTGAAACTACATTAATTTATGGACTTGATGGGAAAATTTTATATATAAATAGTGCAGGCTTGAAACTAATGGGTGTCGATAGTATTAATCAAATCGTTGGAAAAAATGTGTTTGAGTTTTTAGCCGATGAATCAATCAATATCGCAAAAAATGATTTAATGAAAGTGATTGATGGTGAAATTATTACGAAAGAATATAGTATCACACGGCCAGATGGAGCAATTATATTTACGGAGGCTTTAACATTCCTAACAGTATTCCAAGGAATAGATGCTTTACAAGTAGTTGCACGAGATATTACGGAACGAAAAAAAACTGCCGAAAAAATGGAATACCTTGCTTATTATGATAATTTAACTGGTTTAGGAAATCAAAATGCTTTATACAAACAAATCGAAAGCGCTTTATTGGAAAGTAAAAGATTAAATCAATCTATGTCAATTTTGTTTATGGACCTTGACCGTTTTAAAAATATTAATGATACATTTGGTCACAGCTTTGGAGATAAGATGCTTCGAAAAGTTACCGAAAGATTAAAACTAAGTGTTTGTAAAAATTGTGAATTGTTTCGTTTTGATGGTGATAGTTTCGTTATTTTATTAAAAGATTCCGATTCAGTACAGGCTGAAGAATTAGCTAAAAAGATTATACAATCATTCTTAAAACCTTTAATAATTGAAGAACGGAATATACATGTTTCATTTAGTATAGGCATCAGTATGTATCCTGAACATGCTGCAAATGTGGAGTTGCTATTTCAAAATGCTGATACAGCAATGAATGCTGTCAAAGAATCAGGTAAGAATGGCTATATTTTTTATACAAAACAAGTTAAACAAGTAATTGACCGAAAAATGGAACTAGAAATTGGGATACGAAAAGCTTTAGAAAACGATGAATTTAGTTTACATTACCAACCACAAATAGACCTAGTCACAAATGAAATCATTGGATTAGAGGCATTAGTTCGCTGGAAACATCCAAAATATGGATTCATCTCACCAATTGAATTTATTCCAGTTGCAGAAGAAACAGGTCTTATTATCTTATTAGGTAAATGGGTATTAGAAACTGCTTGCCATCAATTTAAAAGGTGGATTGATGCATGTGTTCCACTTAAAAGTATTGCAGTAAATGTGTCAGGGGTTCAGTTTAGAGATAAAGAATTTGTCGATACAGTCAATAAAATATTAATTGATTCAAAACTTGACCCAAAATACCTGGACCTAGAAATAACTGAAAGTGTGACTCAAGAAATTGTAGAAGCTACAAGAATAATGAATGAACTAAAATCGATTGGTGTTCGACTTTCAATTGATGATTTTGGAACAGGATATTCTTCTATTAGTTATTTACAACAATTCCCATTTGATAAATTAAAAATAGATAAGTCATTTATTGATGATATAAATGTTTCATCAAACTCTGAAGCAATAGTAAGTGCGATAATTGATCTAGGCAATAAACTTGGATATGACATGGTAGCAGAAGGTGTTGAAAATAATACGCAAGTTGAATTTTTACAAATTCAAAATTGTCGCTACGCACAAGGTTATTTTTATAGTAAACCTTTACCTGTTGAAGAGTTAGAAAATAAGTTTCATGACCAGCTTTTAAACGGCAAGATTAGTGGGAGTGAAGTCAATTGAAACGTATTCGGTTATTGTTGGTCATTTTCGTATCAATTATTTTTGTAGGAAGTTCACTTTATTATTTTAATCGAACTGAAAAAACTAGATTCGAAAAAAGCTTTGATATTGATTACCGTAATATTCAAGATTATTCAAAAACAGGTTCTGATTTTACTGAAGTTTTAAAGATCTATTCAAATGAATTTTTAAACAAAGATGAAAGTAATAATGCGATGAGAGACACGAGTTACATCCATTATGATCCGATAAAAAAAGAGTTCAATAGTGATTCAATCAAAGATACTCTGAATGAAAATAAAAAAGGGAATATTACAGGTATCGGAAAGCCAAATGATAATCCTTTGAAATTTAAGGAAATTTTGATGGCGGATCGATTAAATAGCTATTTTTCAGAAATATATAGTTCGTATCCTGAAATTACTTGGATTTATTATACAAGCATCTATGGATTTAATAATTTATATCCTTTTGTACCGTCGAATGAATTTAAATTTTCAAATGATTTATTAAAAGAAGAAAGTACGACATTAGGAACAATCGAAACAAATCCGTATCGTAAACCTTATTGGAGCAGTCCTTATTTGGACAGTGCAGGAAAAGGGATGATGGTAACAGTATCTTCACCTATTGACTATAATCAAAGATATGTAGGATCAATTTCAATTGATATTACCTTTGAAAATTTAAGTAAAGAATTAAATAAAGATTATACATCAATTTTAGCGGATAATGAGGGAAACATAATAGCTTCTTCAAATACAGAATTTTTACCATCTAATAAAATCATAAATATGACTAAATTAGATAAAAAGTTTTTTAAAGGATCTTTAGCAAAAATAAATACAATGCAGAATGAAACACTCACAACCATTAACGGAATGAAAGTGCTAAAATGTGATTTTCCAGGTACGGACTGGACTTTTTATTATATTTTAACAACCTCTGCTATGATAAAAATAATTGGCATGAAGTTTCTACCAATAATATTTATTACAATACTTTTAGTCTGGATTACTTGGATAGCAGAAAAAAGAATGGATGCTGAAAAAAAATTAAAGGTATTAGTAAATGATTTAGAATCCAAGAAAATCGAGTTAGAAAATCTTTCGTCAAAGGATCCTTTAACAGGAGTCTTAAATCGAAGAGGGCTCCACGACTTAATCCTATCTGATTTAGAAAAAATAACTGAAACTGAATTGAACTGCTCATTTTTGATTTTTGATATCGATAATTTTAAAAAAATTAATGATGAATATGGGCATACAATGGGAGATTTTGTATTAAGTCAGAGTGCTAAATTAATGAAAGAATTGATTCGTAATGATGATTATTTAGGACGATGGGGCGGAGAAGAGTTTCTAATAATATTACCGAAAACACCTTTTCAACAATCGAAAGAACTAGCTGAAAGACTTAGATGTGCGATTGAGGAACACGTATTTCAATACGAAAGTCTAGACATACACATAACGATGACGTTTGGACTATCGAGATTTAATCCGCAAAAAGGTGTAGTTGAAAGTATTAATCGCGCTGATAAGGCTATGTATGCAGGAAAACAAAGCGGGAAAAATTGTGTTATTTGTTACGAAGATTTGAATGGTGAAACACCTTCTTGTTAGAAGGTGTTTCTTTTTAAAATTGCTCATTTTTAAATTAAAAATCATATAGATCTACTATCCTGTCTGCTGTTTGACGGTTTCTACATAATTTGTAGAGATCATTAAAAAATCGTTCTACTTCATTAGGAGTGCTCGGAATTGGTATATCTACTTGAAGAGAACCAAATACTTGTTTGAAATAAGCTTTTCGTTCAGCATTTTTACCATCCCGTTTCAATGGATTATATTTCCAAACTAAAGAAAATTGTCTATCCTGCTCACGAATTTCTCTTATTTCTGCAGCTGTTGTAGATTTATTTTCAACATATATGACTAAATAAAAATTGTCATTACGATGCCAGTCGATTAATAGTAAATAATAGCTTTCTTCCTCGACTTTACTTAAATGAAAGGCTGAAACAATTGGTTTACCGTTTGTCCATTGTTGAAAATTTTGTAATGTATTGAAAGTTGTTGGTATTTCTTCAATAGTAAATAAAGAATTAGTTGAAACCATCCAATTTTTTATCTGATTTGAAATACTGATTGCATATTCTTTTTTCATCTTATACCTCTAACTTAATTAAGTCCTTTTCATTATCATATCATCAAAATCGGCTTAATAAAATTCCTCCTTGTAATAATCTACCATCTATAAGTTAAAGTCCAATTACTCATATTATTAATGATGATTTAACTAAGGAGGATTTTATAATGGCAAGAGGTA
Source organism: Gottfriedia sp. NPDC057948 (assembly GCF_042887255.1). Taxonomy (NCBI): domain Bacteria; kingdom Bacillati; phylum Bacillota; class Bacilli; order Caryophanales; family Bacillaceae; genus Gottfriedia; species Gottfriedia sp. NPDC057948. The sequence goes on along the minus strand of NZ_JBHVPN010000003.1, from coordinate 193,160 downwards.
AAAGCTTTAATCATAAGAAAAAAGGTCATGAACCAACTCATCCAAAAGGATCACTAGTCGCTCCTGAAGACCGTAAACATGAAGATCGAGAAGAAGATTATATTGTGACAGAAGAAGCATTTAAAAATCGTATTCAATAAAAATTGATTAAAATGGGACTCAGATTTTATAAATCTGAGTCTCATTTTTATTTTTGCCCTTATATTAACCTTTGTTGAAGTTAAATAAATGGATTAACTGATTTTTATTCACTGCTTGAAACAACAATGGAATAGGTGGCCCACTTGTTCTATTTAAAACAAGCTGATAGATCATTGTGAAAAAAGATTTTTGATTTGCTTTCATTATTTTTTTATCGTCATGATAACAAATCGAGTATAATTCTTTCATTAATTCAGTTTGATTTTGGAGCTCGGTATTTAATAGATAGTCACATAAATTTTTCAACCAATATTGCTGTTCTTCAGTTAAAGAGTGATAAAATTCAAAAGCCTGTTTTGCATTTATTATGATATTTTTTTGTGGATTGTATTTTTTAATCCAATATTCAGCCAACTGACTAATTTTCTGTATTTCAATGGATGAGTAAGTTTCTCCATTATTAACAAATATGTCTTTTAAAAGATCTATATTGTAATTAACGAGAGGCAGAATGCTAGCTACATGATTAAACTTTGGATATTTTTTATCAATTTTGCCGTTATGTGCAAATTCGACCGATTTGCAAATATCTAAATCGAGTAAAGATTGATCAATATAATTTGATTGATACCGTTCAAATTCTGAATAGTTTTTAATCACGTCTTCATCTAGACCAATCTTAAATGCTGCTGTTGGTTTATATTTAGCAAACATAAAGAGAATCACTTCGGGTAAATAGATTTGCATTAACTCAGCTGGGGTTATTAAATTACCAGAGGAGCTCGACATTTTTTGATTTTGACCTTTTATGCCAATAAACTCATAAGGTGTATAATGAGGTGCATCATAGTCAAATATAGCTTTAGCAATTTCTTTTGAAACATTGTAACTACCGGTTTCAGATGAATGATCTCTTCCACCAGGTTCAAATACAACATCTTCTTTCATCCACCTCATAGCCCAATCAATTTTCCAGTTTAATTTAATATTGTTTGAAACTTCTACAGATAATTGATTTGAAAATCCACAACGGCATGTATAATCTAAAGTTTTGCTTTCCTTATTATATTGAGTTATTGAAGGATCATCTTTCTCACAATTTTCACAGTACAGAGTAATAGGGTAAAAATCATTACGTTCTTGTTCAGTTGGAACACTTGTTTTGAATTTCATTAGAATATCATAAATTTCTTTTCTTTTTTCAATAGCATGTATAATGTCTTCATTGTATCTACCAGATTTGTATTCTTTACTTTGATAAATAAACTCAACCTCAATGCCTAGTTTAGATAAGGAATTTTCAAATTCTTTTTCAAAGTGTTCAGCGAATGTTGAGTGACAGCCATATGGGTCAGGGATATTTGAATAAGCTTTCCCTATAAAATGATGATAAGTTGAATCAATATTATTCGGGACCTTCCTAAAACGATCAAAATCATCCCAAGAAAAGATAAATCTTGTTTTCTTTCCTAATTTATTTAAAGCTTTCACAACAAAATAAGTTGTAATGATCTCACGAAAATTTCCAATATGAACCGACCCGGATGGGCTTATGCCAGATGCACATACATAAGTTTCTTTATTTGGATATTTTTCAATTATTTCATTTGCGATTTTAGTTGCCCAATGCATGTTTTCACCTCAAAATTATTTTTATTTTACAATTGCAAATAAAAAAACTCCCACCCCCAAGATTTAATCATCTTGAGGACGAGAGTTTGTTAACTTCGTGGTACCACCCCAGTTTATTGATATGTTACCATACCAACCTTATTTAGGTACGGCACGAATGCTTATACCCTATCTCTATAACGGGAGAACCCGTCGTACCATCCCTAAAGTGAACTTTAGTTCCATACGAAGCTCCAAGTCTTTTTTCATAAAGTTCATTATTACCCCTTTTTCAGCACACAGGAGCTCTCTGTAAATAATTTTAACTTTACTACTTTTCTCTTCATAGCTTTTTAAATTTCGAAATATTAATTGTTATTATATTAATCAAAACAATATTAATTGTCAATTAAATTTAAAGTTGAATAAAATGATTAATATGCTTCAATAGGTGGTGCCAAAATGAACGATTCTGGTGGGGATTTAGTATTAATAGGTGGATATTTTTTAATACTTGGAACATTAACTTCAGCTGTTGGTGTTTCAAGTAAAAAAATTATTAGTGAAGATTTTGGAAGAGATCTATTTGCTAAAGGGAATGCAATTGAAGCGTTTGGGAACTCTATCCAAGCAATCGGCAGAGAAAAATTGTATAAAAAGGAAAAACATGAATATGAATTAACAATCATGCTTGGTTCATGGATTCAAGCATCTGGTAACATTACAAATACAATTGCCACAACATTAGAACGTGAAGGCTTTGAAGAAGAAGGACATAAATTAAATACCATTGGAAGTGTTATTCAAGCAATTGGTGCCCAAATTGAAACAACTGGAACATTAGATGAGGGGACTCAACTAGCAAAAATTGAAGCTTATGGTAATGAATTAATCGCTTTAGGGGCATTAATTGATGGAATTGGTAATGCAGCATTGTTGAATGATAAAATTATTTTAGGAGAAAATCTACTGCTTGTTGGTAGTTGGGTTCAAGTTTTTGGAGCGATTTTAATTGTGTATGCTCTAATCAATATAAGAAGAGAAGAAGAAGAAAAAAATCATTCAGAATATCGATATGGTTATTATCCGAATAAACAATTTGAATGGTAAATTAATATTTTGTTGTGAACAATACGAAAAAAAGAAGGTATATGGTTTTAAATAGCTAATTTTATATTAAAATTAAATTAAAACATTTTGTTTTTCTGTACAAGGATTTTGTGAGAAAATAGAATTTATCAATTTAAATAGAATAAACCAATTTTTTGAAACAGAGGTATGATTAGATGAATTTAAAAATAATAACAGATAGTGCGGCTGATTTACCAAAGGAAATTATTGAACAATATAATATTGATGTCATTCCATTACGAGTTTATTCAGAAAATGAAAAAGAATATTTTGATGGTTTAACATTGGATTCAAAGACTTTATTTAATGAAATGCGTAATGGAAAAGTATTTAAAACGTCTCTTCCTTCGTATGAGTATATTTATAATACTTTCGCTAAATATGCAAAAGAAAATACACCATGTATCTATATTGCTTTTTCTTCTGAACTTTCAGGTACATATCAATCAGCAGTAATGGTGAAAAATGAGTTTGACGAGGAGTTTCCTGATTTTGATTTAGAGATATTTGATACAAAAAGTGCATCAATCGGACAAGGGCTAATTGCTGTTAATGCTGCAAAGCTTGCGATGAATGGAGCTACAAAAGAAGAGGTTGTTCATAATATAAAACATAGCATACAACATATTGAACATATCTTTACAGTAGATGACCTTCAATATTTGGTGCGTGGAGGCCGCTTGAGTAAAGTGGCTGGTTTTGTCGGCAATTTATTAAATATTAAACCAATCTTACACGTTGAAGATGGAAAGTTAATACCACTTGAAAAAATTAGAGGTTCTAAAAAATTGATAAAAAGAATTCTTGAAATTATGGAATCTCGTGGGACAAATTTATCAACTCAATTAATTGGTATTTCTCATGGTGACGATCTAGATAAAGCAATTGAAATTAAAAATGCTATGGCAGAGACATTTGGATGTAAGGAATTTGTCATTAATTCAATCGGGTCTGCTATAGGTGCTCATGCAGGGCCAGGCACTTTAGCGATATTCTTTATGAACGAAAATAAAAAATAAAATGAAATAAATAGCTAATTTCACAAAATGAAATTAGCTATTTTGTTTTAATTTTCTGACAATATTACCCGGATAATAATTCATACATAATTACTTCATAAAAGGCAAATAGTATTTATGTAATCTTCAACAACTAATTTTTTATGAGGTGAAAACGATGTCAATTTTAGATAACTGGGATCAATGGAAAGACTTTTTAGGTGATCGTTTAGATGCAACAGGTGACAAAGGTGTTGGTGAAGGTGCTATTTCTGAAATGGCATATCGCTTAGGAAATTATTTAGCAAATGAAGTTGAACCAAAAAATGCAGAAGAACAAATTTTAAAAGACCTTTGGGAAGTAGCAGATGAACAAGAACAACATACAATTGCTCATCTAATGATGAAGTATGTTAAAAATAAATAATTAAAATAATGCGATTAAAAAATAGCCCTGTGAATAGAATCATAAGGGCTATTTTTTATTTATTTTATTATTAAAACTTTCTGTTTGAAGCAAAAAAGTAGGTTTACAAAGAAACAATAAAATAATTAAAAATTAAACTTGAAAAGGACATATAATTAACATATACTGTACTTATTGTGAGTACTGTTTTCGGATTAAGGACAATTACTATTTACATTTTAATTGTTTTTTTGTATGATAGACTTTCTGTTCAAATTTCGCATTTAACATAAAATGTTTTTTTGCACTAATAAATAGAATGGAAAATTTGAACGAATTTCAACACTGCTTGAAAAAAATAGATAGAAGAAATGGGGATAATATATGAATAATCAGCAAAACTCGGCTGACACGCCGTTTAGTGTAAAAACGATTATTGGTCCAATGATGGCAGTAATCGTAGGTATGATCATGGTTATTTTAGATAGTACGGTAGTAAACGTAGCATTACCTGGAATAACCGAATATTTTAAATCTGATTTAACAAAAATGCAGTGGACGATTACAGGATATACATTGGCATTATCGGCTGTTATACCACTTGCAGGCTGGATGTCTGATCGTTTTGGAGCTAAGAAAATTTTCTTATTAACGATTTTGTTTTTTACAATCGGATCAGTTCTTTGTTCTGTAGCTCAAACACCTGAACAGTTAATTTTATTTCGAGTAATACAAGGAATTGGTGGAGGAATGGTTGCGCCAATCGGTATGGCAATTATTTTTAGATTAGCTCCTCCAGAAAAAATCGGTTCAATTATGGGGATGCTTGGAATTCCGATGTTACTTGCGCCTGCATTAGGTCCGGTTATCTCAGGATGGTTTGTTGAGTATTCTACTTGGCATTGGATTTTCCTAATTAATTTACCAATCGGTATTATTGCAATGTTCATTGGCGCTAAATTCTTACCTAATTTTGAATCTAAATCAGTACCTGCTTTAGACGGATTAGGAATTATTATTGCTCCAATCGCATTCTCAATGTTAGCTTACGGAGTTAGTCAAAGTTCAATAAGTTGGACTTCAAAAGGAACATTAACAGGTTTAATTGTTGGTGGTGTTGCATTATTACTTTTTATCTTTGTTGAACTTCGCCTAAAACAACCTTTACTTGAGTTGCGTGTATTTAAATCGTCTGATTTTGTTAGAAGTATTTTAATTACTTGGATTATGCAAATTGCTTTATTCGGTTCTTTCCTAATTGTTCCATTATTTTTACAAACAGTTAAACAATATGGGGCATTTGAAACGGGTTTAATTATGTTACCTCAAGCATTAGCATCTGCTTTAATGATGCCAATTGGTGGGAAAATGTATGATAAAGTTGGAGCTAGACCGATGGCGTTAGTTGGTTTAACAATTATCACATCTGCACTATTCATTTTCTCTAAAATTACAGTTGACTCTTCAAACACATTTATAATGTTAACACTTGCTATGATGGGTGCTGGAATGGGATTATCAATGATGCCGATTAATACACACGTATTACAATCTGCACCAAGACATTTAGTAAGTCGTGTAACGCCTTTAACTGCGGCTGCTCAGCAAGTAATGGTATCATTTGCAGTAGCAGGTATGGCTGGATTTTTAACTTCAAGTACAAAGGATTATATGGCAAAAACAACGAATCCTTTAAATGCAATGATTTCAGCATTTGGTGATACATTCTTACTAGCAGCAGGTATTGCATTAGTAGGAGCATTGTTAGCAATTATTTTACGTAAACCAAAAGTGCAAGATGCAGATGCGTCAAAAGCAGATCTTGACGAGTCAAAATCTTCAATGATGGTCGGTCATTAAGAAATAATAAAGAAGCCAAAATTTAAAATTAACGGGATCTCTTCGGGGATAAAATTTAGAAATCGCATTTAAAATCGCAGACCATTTCGCTGTAGCGGAATGGTCTGTTTTTATTGATAGTAGGCTTTTTGTTTAATTAATTCAGGATAAATGGTTTATAAAATAGGACTAAAATCTTAAGTACAATAGTTATTGTACATTGTGTATTTAAAGCGATTAGTATAGTTAAAATTGCTTCAATCCTTCCTTAGAAATTGAACATATTACAACTTTACAAATGAAGATATTTTATAAATGTGGTAAAATTTTCTAAAAAATGGAAATGTTATGATAAAATAAGCGTAATTGACATTAAAGGAGGAAAAGTGATGAAATGGTACACAACTCTTTTAAGTATTACCTTGCTTCTAGTTCTATTAACTGCTTGCTCGTCTAAACCATCTCTAGACCTTGTTAGTAAAAAAGTTGAGATTGTTAAAGATAAAAAATATGTTGGCTCAACCATTTTAACTGAAGGTGATAAAAAGGGACAAGAGGTTATTCCAGCAGCTTTACTCTACGAATTTAAAATTAAAAATAATGGAAATCGACAAATCGGAGGAACAGCAGATACGACTTTAAAGGTAAAGTTTGTTCCTAGCAAAAAATTAGCTACTATATCCAAAGATATAATGGGATTTAATCTATTTAATCCTTCGTCGTATTATGGAACGGGCTTAGGTTACGGTGTTCAGTTTGATGGGGGAATTAAATCCAATAAAATTGGAAAATACATTCTTACATTTGACTTAGGTGTAACCGAGGAAACTTCTCAAATTCCTGTGAGAGTTCCGTCAACAGACAAACTAGAAAAACTAAAAGAAAATGCTTTAGAAGGTACTTTAATAGTAACATCGGGTGGAAAAGAAATTGCTAATTTTAAATTAAAAAAATAATAGTCGAAATATATCCTATTTTATTGTGAATATGTAAATAAAAAAACAAATCCTTGGTACGAATACCAATGCTTTGTTTAGTGTTAATATTACGCTATTTCAATTACTTTTTTTAGCATTTGTCCCCCAAAAGAGAACAAATTAAAATTGGCTTCTTTTTTTGTCATTTTTGATTATAATTTAAATAGTATCGAAAAAATTTTAATAATTTCTACAATTTTAAGAGAACTATTATAAAACTAATTGAATTGTAATAAAAATGTCCTTATTATGTAAGGTTAGTTATGTATAATAAAGGCTCGAATATAGATTTACTTTACAATGGAGCTGATTTAATGATTAAAAGTATTTGCAAAACAACTTTGGCACTATCAATTTTAACTGGAGGTTTATTCTATGGAAATACTACTCCGAGTTCAATTAAGACCGTGGAAGCTGCGACGATAAGCGGTACAGTAACTGCATCAGTTTTAAATATAAGAAGCGGTCCTAGTACTAGTTATAAAGTAATTGGGACACTTAAAAAGGGTGCGAAAGTTACGATTACAAGCACAAGTGGATCTTGGTATAAAATAAAAAGTGGAACAAAAACTGGATGGGTTTCAAGTAAATATATTAAAAAAGCTCCAACTACAGTTTCTGCCACGACCGTAAATAAAATGAAAACTTTGGGTACTTCAAAACAATTAATCATTGTGTCAGCAGAAAATGAAAGTACAAGAAATGTTTTAATTGAAACATTTGAAAAAAGCGGTACTAGCTGGAAAAAATTACATACATACTCAGGTGTGATCGGTAAAAACGGCATGATTAATAGTAAGCATGAGGGTGATTATGAAACACCTGAAGGGAAATATACAATTACAACAGCATTCGGTCGATATTCAAATCCAGGTACAAAAATGACATACCGTAAAATTACTTCAAATGATGTATTTGTAGATGATTCAACTAGCAAATTATATAATACTTGGCAATTGGCATCAGAAAATAACGGTAGATGGAAAACTGCCGAAAAGATGAATATTTCTCAATATGATTATGGATTTGTAATAAACTATAATTCTGCGAGAACCCCAGGAAAGGGTAGTGCAATCTTCTTTCACGTAGCTGGAACTTCGGGATATACTGCAGGCTGCACAGCTACATCTAAAACAAATGTAGTATCCATTTTAAAATGGTTAGATCCTGCAAAAAAACCACTAATTATTCAAACACCATTGAATAAATTAACTCAATATTAATATGATTTGAAACTGGTCAATGATTTGATCAGTTTTTTTATATTTCATACTAAGTAATTTGCTGAATTAATGATGATTTATTTCAGAGATGAACGTCTTGTTTATCGTTCGAGTGAAGGGGAAGAAGTGGTGTCTTATCAGAAAGGCTTTGTTAAATTTAAATGTTAAGGTTTTTGAACTAAAAAAAGGCTGTCTATATAGACAACCTTTAGGAACTCTAATTACTTTTGTTTTATGAGCTTTATTTTAAGCTATTAACAAGTTGCCTCATTGAGTTTAACTGAGAAGATAGCTCATTAAACCAATCCTCATCTCCTGTTGAGAGGGCCAAGTCAATTAGAAAGTGAATCTGTTCTTTGTTTGTCACTTTCGAATCAGGTATTTTCTTTACGTTTCTATTTAGCATTTGAATGGACTTTCCTACAGTCGTATTATTATCTGAAGTTATGACATTTACCTTTACTACTTCATCAAGATTAGTAAATGATTCAACAAAACCTATTACTAATTCTCCATGCAATGATATACCCTTAACCCAGTCACCTATTTTTAAAATAGAATCATTATTTATGTTCATTTTTTTCCACCTTCTTAAATAAATTTACTAGTTAAATAACTTGTGATTATTACAGCCATAACAACAAACTGTAATTTTTTTTATTACATTTCGGATAAATGAAGGCTTAACCTTCACTTTATTAGCTGCTCACTTCTCACATTTGATATGATCGACAATGTCCTTAATAGTGTATTGCTTTAAATAGCCTCCAAGATGTTTTTCTGCTCCTAAGAAGATATTAAAAAGAACATTTTGCATATTTGCCCCAACAACACACTTTTCATTTGATTCTGGGCACTTAGGTTGCAATGCCCCCTCAGAGGTTATCATATAAATGTCCCATAGATTTACTTCATTTAAATCTATAGCAAAAATAAATCCACCACCAGTGCCTTCCTTCGATTTTATAAATCCATGCTTTTTTAACAAACTAAGCACTTTACGAATACGAACTGGATGGACACAGGCACTCCCTGAAATTGCATCACTTGTAGACATCCGATCCGGCTGCAGCGCAAGATAAGTTAAACTATGAATGGCAAGAGTGAAATCACTATTCATGGTCTGCCTCCTAAAATCGTTAATTTCTATATATATTTTGTGATTATATTTAGTACTTCAATAAAATGTGTTAGAAAACTGACCTTTAATTATTAATATAAATTATTAATTAGCTACTTTTTGTGATTTAATGTATGTGAATGTTCGTAGTTTACGAGGAAGAAAACTACGAATTTCTTCTTCATTATAACCAACCTGTAATCTTTTTTCGTCAAGGATTATTGGCAGGCGCAACATTTTGGGATTATTTATGATTAATTTATATAATTCATTCAGTGGGAGAGAATCAATATTTATATTTAATTCTTGAAACGTTTTTGATTTTTTCGATATAATTTCTTCAGTACCAGTTTCTGTCATGCGAAGAATAGATTTAATCTCCTCAAGTGTAAGAGATTCATTCATAATATTTTTCATACTATAATCAATCTCATGTTCCTCTAACCAAGCTTTTGCTTTGCGACAAGATGTACAACTTGATGTTACATATAGATTCACCATTCTTTTACACTCCTTATATTTAAAATGTATTAAAAAAAATTACAGTTGGGATAAAAAACTAATCAATTTATATTATCTAATAAACAAATTGTTTGGCTCCTTACTCAATTTAAATGAGTATACTGTAATTTTATTATTTACAGTTATAAGTGTCAACTATATTTTTAAAATTTAAATGATGGATTGTTTTTTATACTGAAACGAAATAAAAAAATGAAATATACAATGAATTAAAAAAAGTAAAGTGTAAAAAGTTAGTTTATTTTGAAATTTCTAAGTATAATAGAATGTACAATTAAAATAGAACGAGTATTTTTAGAGGTGGAATATGAGCAAACTAGAATTTTTTGAAATAGAGACTAGTCGATTAAAACTTAGAAGGTTTAAAGATGAAGATGTTAGCAACTTTTATATATATCGTTCAAATCCCGATGTTGCGATTTATCAAGGCTGGGAAAATTATAAATATCAACAAGCAACTGATTTTATCGAAAAGCAAAAGTCAGCTGAAATGAATATTCCTGATTCATGGGTTCAAGTTGCGATTGAAAATAAAATGGATGGTCGACTAATAGGGGATATAGGAGTACACACTTTATCAATTCCTAAAAATCAAATTGAAATCGGCTTTACATTAGAACCAATGTACCAGAATAAGGGATATGCCTTTGAAGCATTACAAGGGATTCTTGATTATTTATTTAATGAATTAAATAAAGAAAAAATAAACGCAATCGCTGATGAGAAAAATTCATCCTCAATTAAATTATTAAGAAAGTTAGGATTTCAACAGATAAAAATAATAGAAAATTCATATTTTAAAGGCCAATATGTAAATGAAATTATGTTTGGACTATCGAAAAATGATTGGAATAAAAAGTAGGAGCTGGGAATGAAATGAACTTCTTTAAAGGAGCATTGTATTTATCATTGGCCGCAAGTATTTGGGGTATGACTTATGTCGTCAGTAAAGTAGTATTAGATCATATTTCCCCATGGTTATTACTAGAAATGAGATTTCTTTTAGCATTATTAACATTAGGAGTAATCAGTCTTTTCCAAAAAAGCTGGAAAATTAATAAAAAAGATTTGGTTCCTCTCGCAGTTATTGCTTTAGTCGGATATACTGGCTCAATTGGTTTTCAATTTGTAGGTACAAAGCTTTCAGGCGCAGCAATGGGCTCTTTAATTACTTCAGCTTCACCTGCATTAATATCATTATTTGCTTTTTTTATTTTAAAAGAAAAAATAAATAGCCGTAAGATTGTATCGTTAATTTTAGCAACAATTGGCGTGATCGTTGTAATAGGATTACCAAAAGGTGGATCAAATTTAGGCGCATATTTTGGAAATCTCATACTAGTAGGTGCAGCAATTACTTGGGCATTATATACAGTTTTAAGTAAAGTCCAGACTAGTAAATATTCTTCATTAACCGTAACAACTTGGGCGACGGTATTTGGCGTAATTTTTACATTACCATTTACGATTATTGAACAAAGTAAACACATAACTCACTTACCATCTAATGGTTGGATTTGGATGGGTGTCATATTTTTAGGTACAATCTCAACAGCTGGTGCCTTTTATCTTTGGAACAAAGGATTTGAATTTATTGATACTTCCACAGGATCATTATTTTTCTTTTTACAACCATTAATTGGTACGATATTTGGCTATTTTTTATTAAATGAAGAAATTAGTTCATCTTTCTTTATAGGAAGTATTCTAATAGTAGTAGCAGTGTATTTATCGATTAAAGAACCTAAGCAGAAAACGACACTTCAATATAACTCGAAAAAAGCATGACACATTTTAAAGTAGTTGATATACTCAACTGCTTTTTTTATTGGCTAATTTACTTAAATATACGAATCTTAAGATTAGATGAATTGAATTTTTAGAATACAGACTTTTATATTTATTTAAATTGACAAATGTAGTTAAGACAAATAATATAAATCTTGTACGATACATCGTATAAGATGTATTTTACTTAGAAGTATCTTGTTGGAGGGATTAAATGGTAGAACGACCAGAATTTATTCGTGAATCAATCGATTTTTTACAGCGTTTTTTAATGAAAAGCCTTCAAAAGCATTCGGAGGAACATGGCGTTACAATTCCACAAGCAAGAGTTATTGGCGAAGTGTATGCTCATAAAACAATGAGCATTAAACAACTTTCTAAAAATCTAAAAATGACGCAAAGTACTGTTTCAGATATCGTTGAGCGTCTGACTACAAAAGGCCTTTTATTGAAAACACCAAATCCAAAAGATAAACGTTTCGTGGAGATTTCTTTACCTGAAAATATTGCAGATGAAATACACGGTAGCATGACTGAAATTGCAAATAAGTCATTAAATAGTGCATTAAGTCTTCTAGACCATGATGAACAAGAGATTGTAGAGGAAGGAATGAAATTATTAGTTACAGCTGTTAAGAAAAAGATGGAGACAGATGGAATGGATAATTATGAATTCTTTGACGTATTGTACTTTCTTGATGAGGAAAAAGGAAAAAAAGAGAAATAAAATAATGAAGGAGGGGACCGAGTGAACAAAATCATAAAGGGTCGTTGGGTCATTTTTTCAATTTGGTTAATTGCTACAGTATTGTTAACAGTTCTTCAGCCTGACATAAATGCTATTCTACGGAATAAGGGACAGGAAGGAGCGAATAGCGATTCACCTTCTGTTATGGCAGATCATATCCTCAAAAAAATGGATACTGCAAAAGGAACGAATAATCTGATTGTTTTTTATGATAAGAATAAAATTTCGAATGACGAAATGAACAAAATTAGTGATGCTGTTAAAGGAATACGTGATAGTAGTAAAGAACTAAGAATTTCCGAAATTATTGATCCTTTTAGTATTCCAAATGCAAAAAGTTCATTAGTCTCAAAAGATGGCACCACACTAATAGTGAGCTATAAGCTAGATAAGAACGGAAGAGAAATAGATGATATAAAAAAACAAATAGATATTAAATTAAGTAAGGTACCAGTTGAATATTATCTAAGTGGTGAAGATTTTATCAATAATGATTACTTAAAAGCTTCGCAAGCAGGAGTAGAAAAAAGTGCTGCTTTGACAGTTATTTTTATTTTAGTCGTACTTGTTATTGCGTTTAGGTCGATCGTTACACCATTTGTATCATTGATTGCGGTTGCATTTTCTTATCTATGTTCAATGGGAATAGCTGCTCAATTAATCGATAAAGCTGGATTTCCGATTACAAGTCTTACTCAAATGCTACTAATTCTTATTCTTTTTGGGATTGGTACTGATTACAACATACTCCTTTTTAATCGTTTCAAAGAGGAACTTTCACTTGGACATTCAGTTGATGAATCAATTGTAAACACATATAAAACGGCTGGTAAAACAATTGCCTATAGTATTTTAACTGTGTTCATTGCGTTCCTAGCACTTGTATTCGCAGAGTCTCCAATTTATAAATCAGGTGTAGTAGTTGTAATAGGTGTATGTATATTATTACTAGAAATTTTAACGTTAACACCATTTATTATGAAGGTATTAGGAAAAAAACTTTTCTGGCCATCTAAAAATGTTGGTGGACACAAGGAAAATAAATTTTTTGGTAATTCTTCTGCTTTTGCCATAAAGAAACCGATTATCACAATTGTCGTAATACTATTGATTTTAACTCCGATGGTATATTTCCATCAAGAAAGGCTAAACTTTGATACAATTGGAGAACTGGGTAATAAATATCCTTCATCAAAAGGATTTAATATCGTTTCGGATCATTTTGGTAAAGGTCAGGCAATGCCTGCAACAGTCGTTATTGAAAATAACAAGGCGCTTGATAATAATCAATCACTTGCAGTAATTGATAATGTTACTGAAAGACTAAAGAAGATAAAGGGTGTTAAGCAAGTATCTTCAGTAACACAACCTGAAAGTAAACAAATTGATAGTTTTTATGTTGATAGCCAAATGGGTACAGTGACTGATGGTATTTCAAAAACAAAAGATGGGGTTAACGAGATACATGACGGATTAAGTTTGGCTCAAGATAAACTAGGATCAGCAGATTTTTCAAAGGTTAACCAAATGGTAGATGGAACAACGCAACTACAAAATGGTGTAACAGCATTAAGTGGTGGGTTAAAACAAATTCAAGCAGGAATTGGTAATGGTTCTAGTAATTCTCAAACGATCTCTAGTGGTATAGCAAAGATTGAAACGAATCTAAGAAAAATGAGTAGTGGTGTATCATTATTAGCAAAAAATTATGAGAATATGCAATCGGGTTATAAAGAATTAGGAACTCATTACCAACAATCAGCACAAGCATTGCTTGGTCTAAAAGGCACAATTTCTCAAATGCAATCTATGGTGACAGCACTAGGAAGTAGTTATGCAAATTCAAAAAATGATGTAAATTACCAAACATTAAAGCAAACAATTGATCAAACAGTTGCTTCATTAAATCAAATTACTCCAGAAGGAATCAAAGCATTAAATGATAATTATAATGCTGTAACTTCAGGTTTTGCTACTGCAAATAGTAATCTTTCTAGTATGGGTAATGGCTTAACTCAAATGGCTGATGGCTTGAAAAAGCTTGAAAGTGGCTTAAGCGATGCATCTTCTGGAATCGGAAAAATTGTCACAAATATGAATAAAGTATCAGATGGACTTGGTCAAATGAAATCAGGTCAGCAACAGCTAGTAACCGGCATCAATGGATTTAGTACTTTCGGGGAAAAACTATCAGATGTAAACGGTGGGTTAGAGAAAATATCTGACGGATTAGGAAAGACAAATGATTTCTTAACACAGTATAATTCTAATAAAACGTTCTTTATTCCTAAAGAAGCATTGGCTGACGAGAACTTTAAAAAATCAATAGACATGTTTATGTCAAAAGATAGAAAGATTACAAAACTAACAATTGTTATGGAGAATGATCCATATTCAAAAGAATCTTTAAAAACGATCAATAAAATAAATTCAGCTGTTAAAAATGGACTTAAAGGCACAGAACTTTCAAATGCAAAGTCAGGTGTTTCTGGTCCAAGTGCTACAACAAATGATATGAACAATATTTTGAGTAGTGACCTAAATAAAACAACAACCATTGTTATTATTGGGGTATTACTTGTATTATTCCTAGTGATTAAATCATTCTGGACACCAGTATTTATCACTGCATCACTTTTAGGAGCATACTATTCAGCTATGTTTATGATCAACTATATATTTATAGATTTTCTAGGATACGAAGGAGTATCTTCTTTTGTTCCGTTCTTCTCTTTCATAATTATCGTAGCTTTAGGCGTGGATTATAGTATCTTCCTAATGATGAGATTTAAGGAATATACTCATTTGGCACCGAAAGAGGCAATCGTATTAGCATCTAAGCATACTGGTGGAGTAATTATTTCAGCGGTAATTATACTTGGAGGCACATTTGCTACACTTATGCCTTCTGGAATCCTTTTATTGTTTGAATTAGCAATAGCGGTAATAACTGGTCTAGTCGTCCTTTGCTTTATATTATTACCGATCTTCTTACCAGCAATGATCGCATTACCAGAAGCATTGGCTAATTTATTTTCAAGAAACAAGGAAGCTAATGTTGATACAGAAAAACATGTAATCTAAAAGAATAATAGATTTAGTTAAAAATGCCGACTTGCTATCCAAATAATAGTAGGTTTGGCTTTTTTTTTAGGCTGTTTTTTGTATTCATTGTTTCACTTTTGGAAAAAAATGTATAATAGATAAATAGAATATGTTCGAAGGAGCTTTTACATGTATGCCATCTTAAGAGACATTACGAAATTATTTATAAAAGAACAAGAAAAACTACTTTACTCTTTAAAAGGTAAACTAAATACTGATTCTTCAAGCCCACTTGAATCTACCTATGAAGCCATTTATAAATCATGTTTTAAAGATGGTTTAGGTTGTAAGGTTGTGTAATTAATGTGGAAACAAATTAGTAGAAAATTTTCCTTACCTTTTTTAATCATTTTTTCTATCCTAATTGGCTTGTCAGGTTGGTATGAAATTTATCAACATTTTTTTAGTGAACGGGGGATTGTACGACTAAACTGGCATGTTGATATTGAACAACCTACGTTTTCAAAAATAATCTTAGATGAAACAGCTCCTTTGAGTGTTGATGGACCAGTATATACCCAATATACATACAATAAAAAAACAATCAAAAAACTAAAAAAGAAAAAGTATTGGATTAAAGTATCAAACAATAATATTAAAAATCTCAATCAACGAGTAACTGAATATAATAATTCAATTTTGAAATATCCAGTACATTCAATGAAAAGTAGACAAAACCTATTGAAAAATCCTGTTGTTATTAACGATAATTGTTATTACTACGTAAAACGCGATAAAGAAAAACAAGATCAATATGCAATTTTTATCTTAAATCCAAGTGAGAAAAAACTTTACTTACTTGAATATTATTTTTAATTGAATTATTAAGATGAAACGATTAAACCGATCAAATCGAGAATTCTGTATGAAAATAGCAACTTCTCCAAAAAGTAAATTACCATTAAAAAAAGTGGATGCTAGAAGCATCCACTTTTATATTAATCAACTTGTATTTCATTATTAACATCAAGAGCTTCTACTAATTCTAATTCCTCATGACGTTCTTTAAAACGGTTGAAAGTAAATTCATTTGCAAATAAGAATAACGGACGTTCGAAACGGTCATATACTAGCATGTTACGCATATCTTGATATTTCTTAAGTCCTTTTACATCGTCTGTTTTGACCCAACGAGCAATATTATAATCAACATGGTCTTTACGGATATCAGATCCATATTCATTTTTTAAGCGGTATTCAAATACTTCAAATTGAAGTTGACCTACAGCACCTAAAATGACTTCATTAAATTCATTTTTATAAACTTGAATTGCACCTTCTTGAGCTAGTTGCTCAACACCTTTATGGAAGTGCTTAGATTTTAGTGAGTTAACTGGGCTAACTCGTAAGAATAACTCAGGTGGGAAAGTTGGTAATGGCTCAAAGAATAATTTTTGTTTGCTAGATGTTATTGTATCTCCGATTTGATAAGTACCTGAATCGTAAATACCAATTACGTCACCAGCATATGCACGGTCGATTGTTTCACGGTCGTTAGCCATCAATTGAGTTGATTGACTTAATTTAATTTGTTTTCCTGTACGAGAAAGCATAACGTTCATTCCACGTTCAAATACGCCAGAACAAATTCGTAGAAATGCAATACGGTCACGGTGAGCAGGATTCATATTAGCTTGAATTTTAAATATAAAACCACTAAATACTTCATCAGTTGGATTAACTTCACCATTAATTGTTTTACGAGGTCCTGGTGCAGGTGACATATCCAAGAAATGATTTAAGAATGGTGTTACCCCAAAATCGACTAATGCAGTTCCGAAGAAAACAGGAGTAAGTTCCCCAGCTCGAACTAAGTCTAAATTGAATTCATTTCCTGCACCTTCTAAAAGATCAACTTCATCACGTAAATTTACTAAATTGGATGGTTCTAGATGTGCTTCTAATTCAGAACCATGAACGCCATCTTGACCAAGTTTAATCACTTCATCTTTACGGAAAAGATGAACTTCATTTTCTAATCGATCATAAACACCTTCAAATTGCATTCCACTACCGATTGGCCAAGTAACTGCAACAGAAGGCATACCCAATACTTCTTCTAATTCTTCCATTAATTCTAATGGATCTTTAGCTTGGCGGTCTAATTTATTCATAAAGGTAAAAATAGGAATACCGCGTAAACGACAAACTTGGAAAAGTTTCTTAGTTTGTGCCTCAATACCTTTTGCAGCATCAATTACCATGACTGCAGAGTCAACAGAAGTTAGTACACGATATGTATCTTCACCAAAATCATTATGACCAGGAGTATCCATAATTGATACCATTTTTTCATCGTATTCAAACTGCATAACAGAAGAAGTTACAGAAATACCACGTTGCTTCTCGATTTCCATCCAGTCAGATTTTGCATATTTTGAATTTTTTTGAGCTTTTACAGTACCAGCTTCACGAATTGCTCCACCATGAAGTAGTAATTTTTCAGTTAAAGTTGTTTTACCAGCATCCGGGTGAGAGATGATCCCAAAAATACGGCGTTTAGCAACTTGATTAATTAATTCTTTATTTGCCATCTATTATAAAGTCCTTTCTAAATCAAAGATCATAATCAAATTTTTACATCTTATCTATTATACTAGAATTCAGCGTTTGATGAAACATTTAGTAACTAAGTTATATACAAAGTATTTCCAAGTTATGAAATAAGAATTTTCTTTTTTATCGTTTATTTTGTAATTTTTCATATAACATTCATTTTTTAATCAATCTTCTATATGTTAAATCTATCACGAGTTCTATGTGATAGATTCTTTTTTTTATGACAAATGTACAAGCATGTTTAGGACACTTTGATTACTATATGATAATGATTCATTTTATTGAAAGAAAGGAAGTAAACATAAATGGCATCATCATTTAATTGTTCAACATCAACATTATCTTGCTGTCCTGAAAAGATTTTTGTTCAAGATCAGGTATGTATACCATGGCAAGCAGTAGGAGATACAACAACCATTACAATTCCACTTTTTCAAAATAATTTTAACCAAAATATTATAGGAACTGGTTTTGTGAAGTATGAGGTAGGTTCTGTTGCAACACCAATACAGATTGTATTTTTAAATTCAGCAGGAGGCACGATTAATTCTAAGGTTGTAACATTAGGTTCTAGTTTGGCATTTACAATTAGAAGATTTGATGTAATACAAGCCGTTATTCCGAACGGAGTAGGTATATTATTTCAAGGTGAGTTTTGTATTACAACACGTTATTCTGTTTAATTGAAGAAAATGAGGGGAAAAGCGAATGTGTAATGGTTTAAGTTGTTGCTCAACTAAAAATATATTTCAAGATAAAGTTTGTATCACATGGCAAGTGAATACACCGGGTATTATCACAATCTTTACAAATAATATCGCGCCAATTATTTCCGCTACAGGCTATGTTAAAAATGATACTGGAACAGATAATATCGTCGTTAACTTTTTAAGAGGAGGTACTGCAATCGATACTCTAACTGTCCCTCCGCAAAGTAGTGTCGCTTTCTCAGAAAAGTTATTTGATGAAATCCAAATTGATACTACAGGTTTAACAGGGACAGTAGAAGGTGAGTTTTGTATTACAGTCAGATATTCAATGTAATAATTCATTTTATCTAAATAGTATTGTTCTGATTATTTTTTTGAACAGCTCTATGTAATGAAATGAGGAAGGATAATGTATTCCTTTATGAATAATAAAGATGAGAATGGTAATTCAATTCCTTTCGTAAGAGGAATAGATACCATTTCGAATAAATGTAGTTGTTGTAATAGTTTTTCTTGTAATGGGATTAAAAAAGTTGGTCCAACAGGAGAAACAGGTCCTACTGGAGCGACGGGAATTACTGGTCCAACTGGTCCAACAGGAGTAACTGGATCAACGGGATTAACCGGATCAACCGGAGAAGTAGGACCAACAGGCACGACAGGAATAACCGGAGCAACCGGAATAACAGGCCCAACCGGATCAACAGGCTCAGTTGGATTAACTGGCCCAACCGGAGTAACAGGAATAACGGGAGTAACAGGAATAACGGGAGTAACAGGAGTAACAGGAATAACGGGATCAACCGGAGCAACAGGAATAACGGGATCAACCGGAGCAACTGGAATAACGGGACCGACAGGAGAAACGGGAGCAACTGGAATAACGGGAGTAACAGGAGTAACAGGAATAACGGGAGTAACAGGAGTAACAGGAATAACGGGACCGACAGGAGAAACGGGAGCAACTGGAATAACAGGAGGAACGGGATCAACCGGATCAACGGGAGGAACGGGAGCAACTGGAATAACGGGAGCAACTGGAATAACAGGATCAACCGGAGCAACAGGTCCAACTGGAGAAACTGGTCGAACAGGAATAACAGGATCAACCGGAGCAACAGGTCCAACCGGCATAACAGGTTCAGCAGGAGAAACAGGCCCAACCGGATCAACCGGCATAACAGGTTCAACAGGTCCAACAGGCCCAACCGGAGCAACAGGTCCAACAGGAGAAACTGGTCGAACAGGAATAACAGGATCAGCAGGGGTAACGGGCCCAACCGGAGTAACAGGCTCAACAGGAATAACAGGCTCAACCGGAGCAACAGGCCCAACCGGGGCAACAGGATCAACCGGCTCAACCGGGGTAACAGGTCCAACCGGAGCAACAGGCTCAACAGGAATAACAGGAGCAACAGGAGAAACTGGTCCAAACGGATTAACCGGTCCAACCGGAATAACAGGTTCAGCAGGGGTAACGGGCCCAACCGGAGCAACAGGCCCAACTGGAATAACAGGTCCAACCGGGGCAAAAGGTCCAACAGGTTCAACTGGAGCAACCGGGGTAACAGGCTCAACAGGTCCAACAGGTTCAACTGGAGCAACCGGGGTAACAGGCCCAACCGGAGCAACAGGCCCAACCGGAGCAACAGGTCCAACAGGAGAAACTGGTCGAACAGGAATAACAGGATCAGCAGGGGTAACGGGCCCAACCGGAGTAACAGGCTCAACAGGAATAACAGGATCAACCGGAGCAACAGGCCCAACCGGGGCAACAGGATCAACCGGCTCAACCGGGGTAACAGGTCCAACCGGAGCAACAGGCTCAACAGGCTCAACAGGCTCAACAGGAATAACAGGAGCAACAGGAGAAACTGGTCCAAACGGATCAACCGGTCCAACCGGAATAACAGGTTCAGCAGGGGTAACGGGCCCAACCGGAGCAACAGGCCCAACAGGAATAACAGGTTCAACCGGGGCAACAGGTCCAACAGGTTCAACAGGCTCAACCGGGGTAACAGGTCCAACCGGAGCAACAGGAATAACAGGAGCAACCGGAGAAACTGGTCCAACCGGATCAACGGGCCCAACCGGAGTAACAGGCTCAACAGGAATAACAGGATCAACCGGAGAAACTGGTCCAACCGGAGCAACAGGTTCAACAGGGGAAACCGGAGCAACGGGCCCAACCGGAATAACAGGAATAACAGGAATAACAGGTTCAACAGGGGCAACCGGCCCAACCGGAGCAACAGGTTTAACAGGTCCAACCGGGGTAACAGGTCCAACCGGAGCAACAGGTCCAACTGGAGAAACTGGTCGAACAGGAATAACAGGATCAACCGGATCAACCGGCCCAACTGGAGAAACTGGTCCAACCGGAGCAACAGGCCCAACCGGAGTAATCGGCTCAACAGGAATAACAGGCTCAACCGGAGCAACAGGCCCAACCGGGGCAACAGGATCAACCGGATCAACCGGATCAACCGGAGTAACGGGCCCAACCGGATCAACCGGAGTAACGGGCCCAACTGGAGAAACTGGTCCAACCGGATCAACCGGCCCAACCGGAGTAATCGGCTCAACAGGAATAACAGGCTCAACCGGAGCAACAGGCCCAACCGGGGCAACAGGATCAACCGGCTCAACCGGAGTAACGGGCCCAACCGGATCAACTGGCTCAACCGGAGTAACGGGCTCAACCGGAGTAACGGGTCCAACTGGAGTAACGGGCTCAACCGGGGTAACCGGCCCAATCGGCCCAACAGGAATAACAGGTTCAACCGGAGCAACAGGTTTAACAGGACCAACCGGGGTAACAGGTCCAACCGGAGCAACCGGTCCAACTGGAGAAACTGGTCGAACAGGAATAACAGGCTCAACCGGATCAACCGGCCCAACCGGAGTAACGGGCTCAACAGGTGTGACGGGAACGACAGGAGTAACGGGCTCAACAGGTGTGACGGGAACGACAGGAGTAACGGGCTCAACCGGAGTAACGGGTCCAACTGGAGTAACGGGCTCAACTGGATCAACCGGGGTAACAGGACCAACAGGAGTAACGGGCTCAACAGGTGTGACGGGAACGACAGGAGTAACGGGTCCAACCGGAGTGACAGGTTTAACTGGAACTACCGGCTCAACAGGTGTAACAGGAGCGACTGGAGTAACGGGCTCAACAGGTGTGACGGGAACTACCGGAGTAACGGGTCCAACCGGAGTGACAGGTTTAACTGGAACTACCGGCTCAACAGGTGTAACAGGAGCGACTGGTGTAACCGGTCCAACTGGAGTAACGGGCCCAACCGGAGTGACAGGTTTAACTGGAACTACCGGCTCAACAGGTGTAACAGGAGCGAATGGAGTAACCGGTCCAACCGGAGTAACGGGCTCAACAGGTGTGACGGGAACGACCGGAGTAACGGGTCCAACCGGAGTGACAGGTTTAACTGGTACTACCGGCTCAACAGGTGTAACAGGAGCAACTGGCCCAACCGGAGTAACTGGAGCAACAGGTAGAACAGGTGATAAGGGTTCAACAGGAACGACGGGAGTAACTGGAGTAACGGGAACAACAGGCTCAACTGGGTCAACTGGACCGACAGGAGCAACCGGAGTAACTGGAGTAACAGGTGTCGGAGATAGAGGCCCAACTGGAGCGACCGGTCCGACAGGAGCAACAGGTTCAACTGGCTCAACCGGAGCAAGTTTTAATACTTCTGGATCGGCAGCAAATACCTCAGGAGCAACAATTGCGATTACACCTTTAGTTCCATTACCGATACCGTTTCCGAACGCTCAAAATTTATCAGCAGATATAACAGTGAACAACCCAACAGCTACCATTTTTACAATTAATACAAGTGGTAGATATTTAATAACTTATCAAGTGTATCCTACATTATCCTTATTAACGACTTTTCAGTTATTTCGAAATGGGGCTGGAGTTGCAGGTACAAATATTTCTGCTGCAGTTGGTTTAAGTTTAGTCAGCAATCAAGTGATTATTAATATAAATGCAGGTGACACAGTACAAGTAATGGTGTCTGCTACTTTAGCAGCTACAGTATCGTTAGCAGCTGGTACGACCTCTGCGACAATTTCCATTGTTAGAGTAGGCTAATTATAATAATTTAAAAAGTGACTACAATTTATATGAGACAGTTTAATAGTGGTCACTTTCCTTTTTAAGATTTATATACTAAAAATATGGCTTTCTAGTTTTTTAAATACATAGTTTTTTTACTATAATAAGTGAGGGATAAAAATTGAAACAAAAAAGATCAGATATACCAAACTTACCTAGTATTACATTACCAGTTTCCTCCCCAACTCCTTTACCACCTGTACCTCCGCCAACACCACCTACCCCACCAACACCAATACCAACTCCAACAAAATGTGATCTATGTATTCCAATTGATCTATGTGGTAATATTTTGATTCAGGATAATCTAGTAAAACCAATTGAACTGTGGAGTTTGGGTGGAAATTTAACGGCTTTAGCAACGATTTCAGTCTATAATAGCGAAGGCAGTACTGGACCGATTACAATCGAAGTAAATAGCAATATTTGTCATATAATTACCGTGTTACCAGGTAATACGAGTAGCTATACTAGTCAATATATAAAATCCGTGACCATACTACAATCAGGTCATTCTCCAATCTATTTAGAAGGTAAATATTGTATAGCTGGCAAAATTATTGAAAAATAATAAACATATATTAGATAAACATGAGCTTATTGCATAATCGCATTAAGCTTTTTTTAAATCCCCAAAAATAGGCGTACTTAAATAAATCACTTTACATATGATTTAAAGAGTAGTATGGTTAGTTACATGAGTAACTAACTAAATAACTAACCGGAAAGGAAGGTGCTAATGAAACCGACATTAGATGAATCACAACCAATATTTCAACAAATTGCGGTGATGATTATGGACGAAATTATAGATGGAAGAATAAAAGAGGGTGAACAAGTGCCTTCTACGAATGAATTATCTCGCTTTTTTAATATTAATCCTGCAACTGCAAGGAAAGGTCTTCAAGCATTAGTTGATAAGGAAATAATTTTTAAACAAAGAGGTGTAGGTATGTTTGTTTCTACAGGAGCAAAAGAAAAGTTACTTTTAGAGCGGAAACAGCAGTTTTATGAAGATTATGTTGCACCTTTACTTAAAGAAGCTGAGAGAATTCATTTAAATGAAGAAATGGTAATTGAATTAATAAAGAGAAAAAACGACTCTAATTAGGAGGGGTATAAATTGATCGAAATTAAAAATTTGACATATGGCTATAATCGTACACCAGTTTTAACTGATTTTAATTTAATTGAAACAGAGCCGAGTATTATTGCATTATGGGGAAGAAATGGTACAGGAAAAACAACTTTGATGAGTTTAGTTGCTGGCCATTATAAACCAAACGAAGGTTCCATAAAAGTCTTAGGAGAAGAACCTTATAATAATTTAAATGTACTTGAGAATATTTGCTATATCCAAGAAAATCATCCATTTGGTCATAATTGGAGAATAGATGATTTGTTAAAATACGGAAGGTACTTTCATCCTGATTGGGATCAAGAATTTGCTGAACATTTAGTTCAAGTTTTTGAATTACCTAAGAATAAAAAAATCACTAAGTTTTCAAAAGGAATGAAAACGGCAGTGCAAATTATTTTAGGATTAGCTAGCAACGCAAAAATAACAGTTCTCGATGAGCCAACTAATGGATTAGATGCAGTTAAAAGAAAACAGTTTTATGATGCATTAATGGAAAGCTATGAAGAAAATCCGAGACTCATTTTACTTTCAACACATCATATCGAAGAAATTCAACCATTATGTGAAACGATCGTTGTAGTAAATGATGGAAAAGTATTATTTCATGAACAAATGGAAGTTATGCGGGAGAAAGGTATTATTCTTTCTGGCAATATAGAGTCAATAGAACATGTAACGAAAAATAGTTCTATACTTGAATCCTCAAAAATCAGTTCGACTAAAAAAGTAATGATTGACGAATTATTTACAAATGAATGGAAAAAAATCGCTGAAGATTACCATCTTAATATTGAAAAAGCAACTCTACAAGACTATTTAATAAATAAAACAAAAAATAAAGAGGTGAAAAGATGAACTCGATAAGAGGAACTTATCAACTAGTTTTTGATGAATTGAAATGGTATTTTAAAATATTTTCTTTAATTACCTTGTTATTATCAGTTGTTTATGTAATCGTTAGTATAATTTTTAAAATCCCTTTACAAAGTGGTGCAGCTTTGTTTGGACCAATCTATGGGGGGATTAGTACATTTGCGGTTGCAGGATTGGTCATTCCTTACCAAGTTGCAATTGGATTAGGTAGTACAAGAAGACAGTTTTTAAAATCATATAATGTAATGTCCGTCTTAATGGTAATTACAAGTATTACTTACTTAAATATAATTTATTACATTATGAAAATATTATTAGACATAGGAATAAATAGTTTTCACTTTTACCATCCTGCAGAATTAGTTTCATCAGAATATCATTTTTTTACGTATTATTGGGTCGACCTGATGGTTGGTTTTATTATACTAGGACTTTCTTCTTTTATTGCTATATTAGTAAGAAGATTGGGGATACTCTATTTTCTACTTACGCTAGTTTTAGTTAGTATCTTAATGACCTTTTTATCTATAAATGGAATCAGTTCAGACTTTTATTCTTTGATTTTTAATATTAAGCCGATCAATTTGTTTACATTAATTGGATTGGTAGGAATTGTACTTCAATTATTAACAATTCCAATGATGATCAATGCACCATTAAAAATGAAAGGTAGAAATTAAAAATGATTCAAGAAAAAGTATGTGGATAGAATGCATACTTTTTCTTTTATAAATAGTTAACAAAAAATTCATTATAATGAAGACAAAATACAATAAGTTAGGAGCTGAATTGATGACATTTACAATTAATCCGATTGCTTTTGTTAAAAACTCAAGAAAAGAAATTGAAGACGATCACTGGGGTTCAATTATCTCTGAAATCGAGTTAGCAGAGGAGTTTAATGAAGAAGCATTAAGTGGAATAAGTGATTTTTCACATCTAGAGATAATTTTTTATTTCGATAAAGTGACTGATGAAATGATTCAATACAATGCTAGACATCCTAGAAATAATATTCATTATCCAAAGGTTGGAATTTTTGCTCAAAGGGGTAAAAACAGGCCAAATAAATTAGGTCTAACATCAGTAGAACTTTTAAAACATAGTGGCCGCATTCTTACAGTTAAAGGATTAGATGCAATTGATGGAACGCCAATCATTGATATCAAACCAATTATGAAAGAATTTCTTCCTAAAAGTGAGATCAAACAAGCAGAATGGTCAAAAGCATTAATGGAAAAATATTGGTGATAAAGGTTTAAAAATGATGAAAGAGTTGTCTCAAATGTATTATTTGGGAAACTCTTTTTTTGCTTTTATATTATGAACAGCTAAACCGAATTTTGGTTATTTTCTTATTAAAGCAATTGTTGAGGTGACACTTACTTCGGCATTGCCTGATCTAGTTTAAATTCTACAAATAATTAAAAATTTTTAATTTGAAATTTAGTTAGAACAATTATATTAGGCAAAGATAGTGAAATTCCCCCAAATTATTTAATGAGATTTTTTCATAAAATTACATAAATCTACACTTAGATAAATATTATAACTTTTCTTTTTACTTGATTTTACTAAAACCGACATTTATTTTAGTTTGTAAAATCCCGGTTTAATGAGAATTCCCCCAATACTTTTCAAGAAAGACTACCGCTATAATTTGAATTGAGTGATTTTTCTGAAAAAACACTTTTATTTTATCTTATTTTGCAATCTTTCATTTTAGAAAAAGTTGGAGGTTATTTAATGAAGGGGTTAAGTAGTAAATTTTTTCAAACGACATCTGTACTTGTTTTAGCTAGCAGTACAATTTTTGGATCGACTATGATAATTAAAAAGTCAGCATATGCGAACTCAAATAACGTAGAAAGTATTCTTCAATCTCTTACACCGGAACAAAGAGAGGCTCTTAATCAATTAGAAATTGCTGAATCAAAAACTGGCTTGCAATTATCTGATGACATTGATTTATCGAGTGATAAAGAAGTATCTGTAATTGTTGAATTTAAAGAACTTCCAGCTAAAGTAGCACAGTTAGAAAAAGCTGCAGAAGGGGAGTCAATTTCATTAGAAAAGGCGAAAGAAAATGTAACAAAGTCTCATGATCACTTTAAACAAGAATTGCATGAAAAAATAGGAAATAAAGAGAAAGCAAGTACTGAAGAAATTCAAATTAAATATACATATCAGAATGCATTTAACGGCGTTTCATTGACACTTCCAGCAAATCAAATTAAGGATTTACTTGAGTTGGATACAGTTAAAGCTGTTTATAGTGATTCAATCATACAAATTAAGCCACCTGTCGAACCAGTAGAGAAGGACCAAACAAAGGTTGATAGTTTACCATTTTTAAAGCTTGATAAATTGCATGAGGAAGGTTATACAGGTAAAAATATTAAGATTGGGGTAATCGATACGGGTATTGATTATAACCATCCTGATTTAAAAGATGCATACAAAGGTGGTTATGATTTCGTCGATAATGATAATGACCCAATGGAAGCAACATACGATCAATGGAAAGCTTCTAAAAAAGCTGAATTTGTTAATGGAAGCGCATATTATACTGAACACGGGACGCATGTTTCTGGAACGATTGCTGGTCGGGGGAAAAATAATTCTGATTATAAAGTAACTGGAGTAGCACCTGATTCTGACTTATATGTATACCGTGTATTGGGTCCTTATGGGTCAGGTTCTAATTCTGCAGTAATTGCAGGTATTGACCGTTCGGTTGCCGATGGAATGAATGTAATTAACCTTTCGCTAGGAGCCTCAATAAACGATCCGTTAGAAGCGACTAGCTTAGCGATTGATAATGCCGTTTTAAATGGAGTAACAGCTGTCGTTGCAGCAGGAAATGCTGGAGATAGTATGTACACTTTAGGCTCTCCAGGTGCAGCGGCACTTGCATTAACAGTTGGAGCGAGTTCTGTTCCTACTAAAGTTACTACATTCGGAAGTGAATTTTTAGTAAACGGTGAAGGGACGGATAGTACTCTACAATTAATGACGAAAAAATGGACAGATGATTTTACTAATTTGTCTGGAAAAACATTTGATATTGTAAATGTTGGAGAAGGCGGCCTAACAGATTACACAGGAAAAAATGTTCAAGGTAAGATTGCATTTGTTGCTCGTGGTACGTATGCGCTTGTTGATAAAATGAACTATGCAAAGCAAAAAGGAGCTATAGGGGTAATTATATACAACAATAAAGCTTTTGAGGGACAGATCCCTTATTATTTGGGTGAAAGCAATAATAATATCCCAGTATTTTCGATGACGAATAAAGACGGCTTGGCGGTGAATGATTTATTTAGCAAGGGAACTCCTTCAGTAACACTAGGGAAAATTGGTGAGTCTGAAATTCCTGGTGATGATCTAGCTAGCTTTAGCTCTAGAGGTCCATCGGGAACGCTATATGATATTAAACCTGAAGTAACAGCACCTGGTGTAGATGTTTTATCGACTGTTCCTGCATACATCAATAACAAAAATGATTCAACTGATTATTCTTCTGCATATATGCGAATGTCTGGTACGTCGATGGCAACTCCACATGTTACTGGTATAGCTGCATTACTATTACAAGCACATCCTGATTATACTCCTGCTGACATTAAAACCGTATTGATGAATACAGCGGATCCGTTAAGAAGTAAATACAGTGTGTTTGAAGTTGGGGCAGGAAGAGTAGATCCTTATGAAGCGATTTATTCACGTATTGAACTAGGAGTTCAAGATACAACGCCATTTATTAAAAAAAATGAAAAAATAAATATTGATGAACAAACTGGTGGACTAAGCTATGGTTTTATTCCTGTAGATAAAAATGCTATATCGAAAACTACAAATATATTAATCACAAATCATACTGATAAAATGCAAAAATATAATATTTCGGTAGAATATAATATCGGTACACGCGGATCTTTGGATGCTAAGGCAAACGGGGTAAGTGTTACAGTCCCAAAAGACCTTAAAATGAAAAAGAATAGCCAGGAGATGATTCCTGCAACACTTACGATCCCAACAACTGCTAGTAAAGGAACATATGAGGGCTATATTCATGTTGTAAATGAAAAGGATCCAGATGATAATTATCAAATTCCATTTGGTTTCCGTTTAGTAGAAGAAGGCTTTGAATATTTTAGAGCTCATTCACCTAGCATCTCTACAACTCGTGATAATGCACCATATAGCGTTAAGGCGTCTGATTTAGATTTTAAATTAAATTCACCAATGAAAACATTAGATTTTATTTTAGTAGATCCTAAAACTAATAAAGATTTAGGGATAATCGGTACTATTAATGTTTCAAGTGCAGGTGTCGATAAGGATCTCTATATTCAAAAAGCCTTTACTGGGCGATATTTTCCATTTACAGGTAATGCTAAGAAACCAGTTGGCTACACATCGGTTCTAGCAACACCTGGATTATATAAAATGAAAGTTATTGGTACAAATTTAGACGGCAAACAGTACTCAAAAACAGACCAAGTATATATTGATAATGACCGTCCAACTTTCACATTAGACGATACAAATGCACTACCAAAAGGTAATCTGCCATTTGTTGAATTAGCACCAGGTCAAAAGACAGTTACATTATCTGGTAGTGTTATTGATAATGAAGCAAAGGAAATGGGAACTAATGGGATGAATGTAACACAGGCGACTAATAATGTTTGGTACGGACCTAATTCACCAGCTTATAGTATCGCTGCAGATGCGAATGGAAGATTCACGAAAGAAATATCTGTGGATTCTCCAAACCCAGTTTACATGCTTCAATTTGTTGGAGCTGATCGAGCAGGTAATTCAACCAACGCAAAAGTTATTTACTATATGAAACCTGGATCACAATTTATTTATGCTAAACCAAATAAAGAGAGTTTTATGATGGGTGACAAAGTAACTTATACTTTCTATGCTCACGGTTTGCAAAATGCAAAAGATTATACACTTAAATTTGATTACACATCAAGATTTTTTAAATCAGTTGAATTTAATAAAAATGCTGCTTTATCCGATGATACACAGTTTACGGTAACCTCAACAGGAACTGGGAGTAAATCAAATACAATTAATATTAAAGCACCAGGTGATGGTTTAAGTGGTGATCTTCCATTATTTGATATGCAAGTACAAACAAATGAAACTGAGTTTGTTAATCCTAGTACGATTTTTTTCTTTATAAATTCATCGAGCTATAAAGATCTTAATGGAAAAACAGTTAGTCCGTATACTCAAGTTGGTTTAATTCCAAGTTATCCGGCTGGTTCAACTGCAACAGCAAAAATCAACGCTGCAGGTTTATTAAGTGCAAATGGCAGTTTTAATTTTGCGATCGACTACACAACAATAGGTGCACAAGCAAAAGCAAAAGATTCAAAAGGTCAATACTATACTGGTGAAATTCAAAAGAATGGAAACATCGTATTCAGTAAACTTCCAATTACGGAACAATTATATACAGTCATCATAGATGTTCCAGGTCATTTTACAACATACACACCTATGGAAATCGGTCGAAAAGATCGTGATATTTTTATTGGTGAAAGTATTTCTTATCCTACTGTAAGAGAAAATGCTGGGGATCTTAATAAAGACAATGTAATTGATATTTACGATGTATTACTTCTCGAACAAAATTGGGGTACGAATAATCGTAATGCCGATATTAATTTTGATGGAAAAGTTGACTCATTGGATTTCAAGTTACTAGAAATTAATTATTTAAAAGAGAATGATTATGTATTAGATACTCCTACTGGTGTTAAAGAGTATAATGGAAAAACAATTGATTCGATTAAGAAGTCTTTAGGAATTAATTAGATTTTGAACCTATCCGATTGGATAGGTTTTTTGATTTTGGATGTGTTAAATTGTTGATATTCTTGTTGAACTAAATGGCAGGAGAGTGGTAAAGGAGATTGAAAAGTAACTAGCGAATTATTCAATTAGCAAGAAAAATGGTTTAAATTTAGTATGTAGGAAATGGGTGCTAATCGTAACATCTGAGGTGTTGGGGAAATGTCAATATTAAGGAAGTATGCCGATTGGATTTTAAAAAAATCCTAGAAGGTATGACCTAGCCGAATTACTGTAGAGATGAGTTTTGTACCATCGATTATTGTTGGAATTGAATTAATTTATCACAACTTTTCTTCTTTTTGGTTTATGGTATTCTGGTTTTTGATCATAATTTTCTATCAGTTATTTGATAAGTTAGTTACAAGAATTTTGGGTAGATTTAATGTGAAAATTTCAAAATGAATGCATCCTTCATTCCTTTGATTTTGGTGTTCATTTATTTTGTTTTCAAAGTTGTTTAATAGATGGAATTTAAAAAGTATTAATGAATTACTCATGAAAAGGGGGATTTTATATGATATTGGAAGCAGTTATGCTACAAGTTAAGAAAGGAATGGAAGAAGACTATGAGGAAGCTTTTAGTAGGGCATCTAAAATAATTTCTTCTATGAAAGGGTACATTTCACACGAATTACAATGTTGTATGGAAGTAAAAGGGAAATATTTACTGTTAGTTCAATGGAAAACATTAGAAGATCATATAGTTGGATTTAGACAATCCAACGAGTATCAAGAATGGAAAAAACAATTACATCATTTTTATGACCCTTTTCCGACTGTTGAGCATTTTGAAAGGGTTAAACTTTAGTAACCATTATTGAATTATTAAGGAAGTACGTTTTAAACTTCCATTCACTTTGGTGAATTCTGATTCATAGATGGCAAAAACAATGCATTAGTTTGTTCATTTCTATCTATACTGCTAATGGTATATACGATACACAATTTTTTGGGTATTGGTATATAGTATTATTTTTTATGTATATTAAGGTTTCTGTATTCATTATCGTACTGGATATTTTTGTAATATAAATCCTAATTTAGATTCTAAATGGTAAAAATAAACATGTTTTAAAAAAGAGAATAGAGGAAGTAAGTATTAAATGAAGGTACTATAATGAATCGTAAATTAAAATTAAGTGGTTTCCAATTATTATGTATGATTTTTATGTTTATTAATGGTACAGGAATTGGTGAGAGTATTTATAGAGATGTAGAAAATAAAAAAGGTGGTCGAAGAGAAGAATTGGAGTAAGATGTATTAAGTTAAAAATAATAAGCTACTAAACTAGTAGCTTATTATTTATTTACGTACATAGATTCTTTATTTCTTTTTCTTATAAAAATATTTTCTTAAATAATATCCGATTAATACTGTAAAGATAAACGCTGGATAAAGTTTACCAGGTAAAAATTTTAAAACCCAAATACCAACAATTATTGTCGCTATTGTTAAGTTTTCTACATACTTTTTATGATTTAACTTTTTTTTATTAAGTAGTAAAATTATATAAGCAAGGGGCGGTAATATTATACAAACAGCCCATATAAATTTATCACGAAGATACCAAGGAATTAAAGTACTCATTATACATCCAACCTTAAAATTTATATAAGAACAAATACAACATCTCTAGCAGCTATACCACTTAATGCTGCTGATAAACCCATCTTCTTGAACGCAGAAGTTAATCCATCTTCGATTGTACCACTAAAATCTATTACTATATTCAATGTTGACATTACAGCTTGATATTTTAAATATTTCTTAATTAAAGTTTTTGCGTTTGACGTAATAGGTAGTTTGTTGATAGCAGTAGAGATACTCCTATCCCAAGAAACTTGCCCTATTCTTTTTAAAGTCTTTAACATTTGTTGTGCTGCTATTTTTGCAGCTTTTGATTTTACCCCGTCTGTTGAAGGGACATTTGAGTAATTTTGAAATTCTGGTAAAGTTAACAATTCTTGATAAATATTATTAAAAATAATATCTTCAGAGATATTGTTTTCTATTAACTCTGATTCAATAAGCTCTATCTCATCTTTTGAAAACTGCGGTAATGACTCTAATGGAATCTGGGTAATAGCTGAATATGAAATCGGACTGGCACCATCATCAAAAACAGCTGTTACACGAACATAATAATCAAGACTCTCAGAATAATTTAGACTACTACTATTAACCTCATTTGCTTTTTTATAAAGTGTTGTTGGATCAATGGAAAAATCAGTTGCTTTCCCATCTCTTCTAAAATTAACTTGACCATTTTCTATTTGTTCAATTATAGGGAACATACCCTTGTCTTTAGTTGTCCAAGAGGTTTCTTCTGATGGGACATCCCAGTAGCTATGGATGGAACCGTTAAATAAAATTACTTGATACTTTGTAACACCTTCAACAGGTTCCCAAGAAACGTCTATGTAACCTGTATCAGTGCCATCATCATTAGAAAATGCCTCAACTGTTGGTGCTGGCATTTGGGGATACCTTATCATTTACTGCTCTACCTTGAATAATGGGAGGTGTAGGGAAACTAGATTGCGTGTTTACTTTTGCAGTAACAGTAGTTTGTTTAAATAATTTTTTCATGTAATACCTCCATCTTGTAATATTTATTGGATCAATAATCCAATGAAAATTTTACTATATTAGTAGAATTAAGTGTGAGTCCTTATTTGAAATACGATATTTCAAATAAGGACAGTCTATTTTGTATAATACATGATATTATTAATGTGTTGTTGCAGTGCTTTTTGAATATGATTCATTAAAACTCCAAGTAAAAAGGACCTTTCCTGTAATAGACTTATTCCTGTCAAGTAGACACTAATAAAAAAGGTATTTTAAGCAGCCTTAGCCCTGTATTCAATAGGGGTAAGGTTATTAAATTTCTTTTGAAATCTTTTATTGTTGTAGTACCAAATATTTTGCATTATCGCATGTTCAACCTGGTTCAGATCATTAAACTGAAAGCGGTAAAAACACACGGTTTTAAAATGACTGAAGAAACTTACAATGCATGCATTATCCAGATTATTATATGTCTTTCTAATTTTGCCCATAAAAAATTCCCCTTATAGTAGACAGTTCAGCCTCTTTCTTTTAACTGTCTACTATAAGGGGATTATTACATTGTGTTGAAACCCCTTAATTTAAGTACTCTTATTAAATAATTAAGCCGATGTCTAAAATTAATTTTGATTAAAGTCTAATGGACGTAAACTTGCTTCGATTTCAGAACGTTTAGGCTCTAAAAATGGAGGCAGTGCTAACCGTTCTCCCAAAGTATCAATATTTTCGTCTACATCAAATCCAGGGGTATCAGTTGATAATTCGAATAAAATATGATTTGGTTCTCTAAAATAGAGCGCTTTAAAATAGTAGCGTTCTACTTTTCCTGAATTCGTAATCCCAAGTGAATTTAATTTGTCGGCCCATTTATTATATTCTTCTTCGTTTGGTACTCTAAAAGCTACATGATGTACACTACCTCGTCCTGGTCTAGCTCTCGGTAAGTCTGGTCTTACTTCCAAGTGAACTTCTGCTCCAGCACCACCTGCTCCGGTTTCGTAAACTTCTATACTTGCAAAATTCCCTTCTGTAGAAGGGTATGTACCAACATGTCTAAAGCCTAAAACATCCGTTAAAGTTTTACTTGTAGGAGTCGAATCTTTTACGGTAAGTGTCACTGGACCTAAGCCAAGAATTCCATGCTCGATTGGGATATCTGATTTATTCCAAGGAGTACCCGGTGAAACACCTTTTTCACCATTATCTGCTACTAAAATTAATCTTGTACCTTCATAATCTTGAAATGCGAGTGTATCTCGATTTGCTCTTTTAAGTATTTCATCATGTGAAATATTAAGTTCTTTAAAGCGATTCTTCCAATAATGTAGTGACTCAGTTGTGGCCACTCTTAATGAAGTTGAAGATACAATCGAGTGACCTGGATAGGTAGTTCCTAGATGAGGGATATCGAAAAATGTTATTTCTGTCCCGGGATTTGCTTTTGCATCACCGTAAAATAAGTGATAACTAGAAGTGTTATCTTGATTTACAGTTTTCTTAACAAGTCTCATCCCTAAAACCTTAGTGTAAAACTCGTAATTTTTTTCAGCCTTTGTTGTAAGTAGTGAAACATGATGAATTCCCAATAATTCCACTTTCATCACTCCTTTAATTTTTTATTTAACCTATGACTTGCATAATTTTTATGTACACATTGTAAATGGCTAGAGATTGAAGTAGAGTTTTATGTTAAACTGTTATCTAATAATTATAATATTCAGACAAATAGTATAGGAAGGGGAAAATACTTTGTATTTCGGTTATATATTAATTTTAATATCTGCAATAGCCTTTGGATTAATGCCTATTTTTGCGCTTTATGCTTATGATCAAAATGTAAGTGTAAATACATTATTATTTTTAAGGTTTACATTTGCGTCAATTATGTTCTTTAGTTACTTAGTGGTGTCTAAAAAATTAGTTAAAATTACGAAAAAACAATTAGTAATGTTTGTTTTACTAGGTGGAGTATTGTATATGCTTCAATCAAGTTTTTATTTCAGTTCAGTAAAATATATTCCTGCTTCATTAGCTGCATTAATTCTCTATTTATATCCCATTTTTGTAGCAATTCTATCATTTTTAGTAAATAAAGAGCAATTAACAAAAAATATAATGTTATCAATTGTATTATCGTTGATTGGAATCGTACTAGTGTTGGGAGCTCCTGCGGAAAATGTAAATCCATTTGGAATTCTATTAGCATTAGCAGCGGCAATCGTTTACTCAATATACATAATTGTTGGTGGGAGGGTTTCGATACATGTTCCTCCATTAGTAACAAGTGCATATATTTCTTTATTTGCATCAATTTCATTTTTACTAGTTGGCGTATCGACAAGCACGATACACATTCATTTTAAATTTATTGGATGGATCTCAATTTTAGGTATTTCAATTATATCAAGTGTTATATCAATGGGTACATTTTTTGCTGGTGTAAAACGAATAGGTCCGACAAAAGGGGCAGTATTAAGTATGGTTGAACCAGTAGT
This sequence comes from Gottfriedia sp. NPDC057948, assembly GCF_042887255.1. NCBI lineage: Bacteria > Bacillati > Bacillota > Bacilli > Caryophanales > Bacillaceae > Gottfriedia > Gottfriedia sp. NPDC057948. The sequence goes on along the minus strand of NZ_JBHVPN010000003.1, from coordinate 157,171 downwards.
GACAATCTCATTTTCAACCATTCTATTCCATGAAAATATGAGTTTACTTCAAATTATAGGTGGGACTATTGTACTGAGTGGAGCGCTTTTAGTTGTTCTTACTAGTGAGAAAAGAAATATTGTTGAGAATAGAATGGATTTTTAAATGGTATATGATAAACTTTATTTAGAATATTAGTTTAATAATTATTAAAAGTTAAAGTGGCTGCTAATTTACTATGCAGCTATTTTTAATTTAAAAAGGAGTAAAATAGAATGTTTGAATTAAAATTAAAAAATGGTGAAATAGTAAAAGTTCGTCAAGCAACAGGAACTGATGCTAAATCAATTATAGATTTTTATAACATCGTAGGTGGAGAAACGAACTTTTTATCATTTGGAGGAAATGAGTTTAAAAGAAATGAAGTAGAATATGAGACATTTTTAGAAGATACCTTCAATGAAAAAAATTCAATTATTTTATTAGTTACGATCAATGATCAATTAATAAGTATCGGGTCGATCAATTCCAGTCAAAAGGAACGTACTAAGCATGTAGGCACACTAGGTATTGTAGTTAAAAAAGAATATTGGGGATTAAGTTTAGGGAAGTTATTAATGCAATCATTAATTGATTGGGCTAAACAAACTGATCTAACTCGAAAAATTCAATTAGTTACGAATGAAGATAATCTTAAAGCCATTCAATTGTATAAAAATTTAGGATTTGAAATTGAAGGGGTAATCAAAGAAGATACTTATATAAATGGAAAGTACTGTAATACTTTATTGATGGGCTTATTTATTAAATAGTATTGAATATAAAAAGTTTGAAGGCTCTATTATAGACACTCATATGAATAAAGCTTTAAATTTACTAGCAGACGAACTACGATTCAATAAGAGCATTTATATAATTAGAAAGATTATGATTTTATAAAGTTGTAAAGATGATTAAAGATTTATTTCTTAATTTTTCATTGTTACTATTTTCTTAATTGGGTTTAATCGAATTCAATATAAACAGGTGGATTAAACATTAAATTGGAAATGTCTTTCGTTAAAAAAGCCTTGTGATGGTTAATCACAAGGCTTTTTAATGTAGCTATAGTTTTTTAGAAACACGTAAACGATCTAATTCGATTTGTATCAATTCCAAAGAAAACCCATCTCCAGCCAATCCATCTCCAGCCAGCAACTGAATGTCTGCCCACGAAGGTTGGAAAGTACCAAAATTGTTCTCCATTATTCAACCAAACATAAGTATTTCTAAATCGACAACCAGCGATTGCACCTGGATCTATTGCAAATGCTGTTGCATGAGACATTGTTGGAGTGAATGAAGGTGGTGGTGCAGTCGGTTGGCCTTGAGATTGACCTTGACCTCCGCCACCCGGTTGTCCCGGAAATCCTGGGAATCCACCTGGTTGCCCTGGGAACCCGCCCGGTTGTCCTGGAAATGTCCGATATTGAGGGAAAAAGTTCATTTTATCAGCTCCTTTTTAGTTTAATCCTTATTAAAGTATGAAAATTAACGTTTTTTGTTTGGGCAGATAGTTAAATATCCATTTTAACTAGGGAGGTTTGCAATATTGAAGAAAATCATTTTTATAACTACCTAAACAAGATTATTTCTTTAGAAAACATCAAAGAGAAGACTAATCCACTTCTCTTTTTTTAATGTTCATTAATAAGAAATCCTACTTAGTTGTACTGATTAAAAAAAAACCAATTATTTTCCAAAAAATATAGCGCAATTTGTGAATAATACCTATTTTTACTTTATAAGGTAAAAAAATTACTCTTTAAAGTAAAAAACACTTGCATAATTCTGTGAATTCGAATAAATTAAACTTAAAGGAGGAGAAAAATGGAAAATTTACGCTTGAATGTCGCTTTATTACGTCGTAGAGTACCGAATTTAACTACTTCTGCGAAAACTGTTGGACTACGACCAGCAACTGTTTCAAACTTATGTACTGGAAAAATTCCAATTGGTCGCTCAGAAGTAAAAACACTAGTCGCATTAGCTGCTTTAGCAGAATGTACATTGGATGAACTGATTATTAGAGGGGAGAAAATTGAGATGATTGAAACGGGAATAAAAACGCTTGATTTATTTGCTCCATTAGTAAAAGGTGGTACAGTCGGGCTGGTTGCAAGACCAGGCATGGGTCAATTAGTTGTATTAGCAGAAATGTTATATAAATTAAAGAATGATTCATATTTTACAATTTTACTAAAACCAGAAGGTGAGCATCCAGATATAGACGATATTTTAGCTGATGTAAATTTAGTCTGTCATTCAATTGATGAAGTGTATGAAGCAATTACAAAAGCGGGAAAAAACGCAGAGTTTGCTTTCGCAGCGGATCGTTCAAACGTCATTACAGGTGATATTAGCCGTCTCCAACAAAAATTAGCAGATATCGGTATTGAAAATGTAACTACTTTTTTAGTTGATTTAAAAGGTGAAGCGGTGGACGAAGATTTCCCTTACGGACCTTTAGAAACATTATGGCAGTTTGATGCAGACTTAGCATTTAGACATAAATACCCTGCAATTAATCCTATTCATTCAACATCTACAGTTTTAGAAGATAATCAACCAGATCAAACCCACAACCAAGTACAAAAAGCAGCTCAGAAATTACTACGTCGTTATCGTGAGTTGAGATCATTAGTAGCAGTACATGGATTAGATTCATTACCAGAAAATGAAAAATTAACATATAAACGTGGTGAATTATTAGAAGCCTATTTGACTCAACCATTTTTCGTAGCAGAGGAATTCACAGGTACAAAAGGGGCATCTGTTAATTTGCAAAATACTTTACAAGATGTTCGAAAACTAATCGATGGTGCTTACGATTCAATGGAAGTAGATAAAATGAATTTTATTGGTAGCCTGTAGAAAAGTTAATGAAAAGTGTGACACTTATAAATGTGTCACACTTTTTTTATATTTTACCTAAATTTAGTTTTCCGGAAGATGGTAGTATAAAATTTAAGAATTATTTAAGAATTTAATAATAGGCAATTAATTTTTCTGAGTTATACTATGCCACAAACAAGTTTCAAAACTGAAATTAAGTAAAAGTTCATCTCTCACCTGAAAGTTGGAATAAATTTTGTCGATTCGAAAACGGTTAATCCTATCTAATATAGCAATGATTGTTATTCCAATCATTTCTTTTATCCTCATCGAGATTTTACTCGGTGTGTTTTACTATAAAGTTTTTGTACCTAAATTTAATGATCATCCACCCCATTCATTTTATTTTTTTCGTTTCGGAATCATTGTCCCTATTTTTGCAATTACAAATGGAGTGCTATCATATTTTGTTTCAAGAAGCATACTAAGACCAGTAAAAAATCTTTCAAATGCTGCTAAACAAATTAGTGAAGGCAATTTAAATTTTGAAGTTAAACCAATAAACAATGATGAACTCGGACAATTAGCGATTAGCTTTGAATTAATGAGAAAAAATCTAAAAGAGTCAGCTGAAATACAGAAAAAATACGAAGAAAATCGTAAAGAATTAATTGCCAATATTTCACATGATCTTAAGACGCCAATTACATCAATAAAGGGATATATTGAAGGAATTAAAGATGGCGTGGCGAACACCCCAGAAAAAATGGACAGGTATATTGAAACAATTTATCTGAAAACCTTGGATATGGATCAATTGATTAATGAACTATTCCTTTATTCGAAGTTAGATTTAAAACGAGTACCATTCCATTTTGAAGAAGTAAATATTCATGATTATTTAGTCGATCGGATTGAGGAATTGAAATTTGATTTAGAACCGATAAATGTAAGTATTACTTATCGTGAGAATGTGGATCGAGAAAATAGTATTGTACTAATAGACCGGGAACAATTCAAACGTGTAATGACAAATATCATTCAAAATAGTTTGAAATACATGGATAAAGATGAAAAACAAATTACCATAAAATTAATAGATGACAAAGAAAAAATAAAAATAAAATTTCATGATAATGGTAAAGGGATTTCGAAAGAGGCGCTTCCTTTTATTTTTGATCGTTTTTACAGAGCCGATCCATCAAGAAATCTATCAACAGGTGGGACGGGACTCGGGCTGGCTATTGCAAAAAGAATCATAGAAGAACACGGTGGAGAAGTGTGGGCAGAAAGTCAAATTGGTGAATATACAAACATTTTTCTTTCATTAAATAAGAAATCATTATTAAAGGTGACAAAATGAAAAAGGTTTTAATTATAGAAGATGATCAAAGTATCGCTTTATTACAAAGAGATTATTTAGAAATAAATGATTTTGAAGTTGAAATCGAATCAAATGGGAAAAGCGGACTTCAAAAAGCTTTATCTCAGGAATATGATTTAATCATACTCGACTTAATGTTACCAGAATTAAATGGATTTGAAATATGTAAGAAAATCCGAGAAAGTAAAGACATCCCAATCCTAATTGTTTCAGCAAAAACAGAAGATATTGATAAAATTAGGGGATTTGGTCTAGGGGCAGATGATTTTATCGTGAAACCATTTAGTCCAAGTGAATTAATTGCCAGAGTGAAAGCTCATCTTTCAAGGTATCAACGTTTAGCAAATAAAGGTCAAGTTAATGAGGAAGAACTTCAAGTAAGGGGACTTACAATTCAAAAAGATTCTAGAAAAGTTCTTGTTAATGGAGAAGAAAAAATATTCACAACGAAGGAATTTAACTTACTTACCTTTCTTGCTTCAAATCCAAATAAAGTATTTAGTAAAGAATTATTATTTGATCGAATTTGGGGATTTGAAACGGTCGGAGATATTTCTACTGTAACTGTTCATATTCGAAAAATCCGAGAAAAAATAGAAGTTGACCCATCCAACCCAGATTATATTGAGACGATATGGGGAGCGGGATATCGGTTTAAAGATTAAGTTTCAATACAATAAATAAAGAGTGATCCTGTGGGTTAGTAAACTCGCTTATAGGATGACTCTTTTTCATATTCAATGTGAAAATACATTAATTTCAATACTTCACCAACGAAAATACAATTTTTTCATGTTAAAACAGCGGGGAAGTAACTTTATCTGGTCGTCAATTAATAAGCAATTTAGTTTTAGAAATGATTTAAGAATTATTTAAGAAATTGATAATAGCAGTTTTATATCTTGCCACTATGATGAAAAGTATAAAATTAATGAAAACGGAGGGAACAGAGTAGTGGCTAAAAAGAAATTAAATTTAACGAAAAAAAATATATTAGTTAGTGTACATGTTTTAGCAGTATGTGCTTGGTTTGGAGGTACATTAAGTTTAATATTATTAGGTTTATATTTAAAAAATGCCCAAAACTCGGAGCAGCTTATTTATACATTATCAAGTATGCATATCATTGATGAAAATTTACTAAAATATCCTGCACTTGCAACTTTAGTTACTGGGATTATACTTTCTGTATCGACTCAGTGGGGATTAGTAAAGCATTATTGGGTTGTTATAAAACTTTTTCTAACTGTCTTGATTATTCTGATTGGCATCTTTTTGATTAATGATTGGTTCGCATATTTAGTAAAAACCGCTGAAGGATTAGGCGCGAGTGCACTTAATCAAAATAAATTTGAGTCAACTTGGCTTTCGATTATTATAACTGGAATATTTAACTTAAGTTGTTTAGCATTCATGACGTTCATTACGTATTTTAAACCTTTTGGAAAAATAAAAAAAAATAAAAAAGTGGCAATACCATAAAAATTGCTTATTATGGAGTTCTAACTGATTAAAAAGTAATACTATTTATGTATTACTTTTTTTTTATGAAAAAAACTATAATATTTACCAAAAAATTAAACATTCTAATTAATATGTTTAGATAAAATCGAGATTGAAAGTAAGCGTTTAATTTAATATGACATTTGTCATCTTTTTCATATGACGCTTGCTACTACCACTATGGAAATTAACTTATATAATTAGGATAATATAATAATGAAAAGTTACAACATTAGGAAGGAACTTCTAAATGTCAAAAGAAAATCAAAAGAGTTTACGAAAACAAATTATTCCTTATGAAAAATCAAATTTAAAAGCTAGTATTTGGCAAATGATTAATACTTTTATTCCATTTATCTTCTTGTGGTATCTTGCTTATAAAAGTATTTCTATTTCAGTAGTATTAACGATCTTTATTGATATAGTTGCTGCACTATTCTTAATAAGAATATTTATTATCTTCCATGACTGTTGTCATCAATCTTTTTTTAAGAATAAAACAGCAAATAAAGTTCTTGGCACAATTACAGGCGTTGTTACATTATTTCCTTTCAGCCAGTGGAAGCATAGTCATTCAGTCCACCATGCGACCAGTGGTAACTTAGATAAGCGTGGAATTGGAGATATGTGGGTTTTAACTGTTGAAGAGTACGTTGCAGCATCGTTCTGGACAAAAATACAATATCGTCTATACCGTAATCCATTAATCATGTTTGGATTTGGACCAATTTATATCGTATTAATTTCCAATCGATTCAATACGAAAAATGCAAAATTAAAAGAAAGACTAAACACTTATTTAACGAATATTATAATTGTTGGGATTTCAGCTTTATTTTGCTATACAATAGGTTGGGAAAATTATTTAATAGTGGAAGGTCCGATCTTTTTCATTTCGGCAGTATTAGGAATTTGGCTTTTCTATGTACAGCACCAATTTGAAGACACTTATTTTGAAGAAGATGCGAATTGGGAATATGTAAAAGCAGCGGTTGAGGGAAGCTCTTTTTATAAACTTCCAAAATTATTACAATGGATAACTGGTAATATTGGATACCACCATGTTCATCATTTAAGTCCAAGGGTACCGAATTATAATTTAGAGTCTGTTCATAATAATACGCTTCCATTACAAAATGTACCGACGATTACACTAAAAACAAGTTTTACATCTTTAAAATTCAGATTATGGGATGAAGAAACAAAGCAATTTGTAGGATTTAAAGATGTAAAATCAATCTATAAAATAAAACGCGAAAGTTCAGACACTGTCTGAACTTTTGATGTATTTTATTTACATTTTTATAAAGATTAACTTTGCTTAAATATGATAAGATTGTTAAAGTAGGTCACAAAACGTTTGAATAATGAGGTAAATTTATGTTTAAAAGATATTTAGTTTTCCTAAAAAGTACAGGAATCTCACCATATATTTGGACAGTTTTAGGAATATTGCCATTTTATTTTATTTTTCTTTCTGCACATTCCACTTTAAGAATCATAATCGGGATTTTACTAACAATATCATTTTTTATAATCTATCGATTGGCGTACAGATCAAAAGGATGGTCAATTTTTATATGGTCATCCATCTTAATCATCATATCCACTTCAATGAATATACTTTTTAGCTATGTATATTTTGCATTTTTTATAGCTTATATGATTGGAAAGAGAAAAAATCGAGCTACTTTTTTAACTTTATATATCCTTCATTTAGTCATCACTACAATATCAATCAACATCACGATTATCCTTCAAGAAGAATTAATCATTAGGCAACTTCCATTTATTATCATTACTTGGATTAGCGTTATTTTATTACCATTTAGTCTTTACAGTCGAAATGAAAGAGGGCAATTGGAAGAAAAGTTAGTAGATGCTAATAAACGTATATCAGATCTTGTAAAACTAGAAGAACGTCAAAGAATTGCTCGTGATTTACATGATACACTAGGTCAAAAACTTTCTTTGATTGGCTTAAAAAGTGACTTAGCTAGAAAGCTAATTACAAAGGATCCAGAATTAGCTCAAATTGAATTAAAGGATGTACAACAAACGGCTAGAACAGCTTTAAATGAGGTTCGAAAAATCGTTTCTCAAATGAGAGGGATTCGAATTAAAGATGAACTGATAAGGATTAAGCAAATTCTACATGCGGCTGAAATTACAGTTGAATGTAACGAAAATTTCCAACTTTCAAATGTTTCCTTACTGACAGAAAATATTGTCAGCATGTGCTTAAAGGAAGCCGTAACAAATGTAGTAAAACATAGTAATGCTACTTTATGTAAAATATCCATTAAACAAATGAAAAATGAAATAATTTTTTCGGTATCTGACAATGGAGTTGGTTGTAAATCAGGAAAGTTTACAACTGGTTATGGGTTAATTGGAATGAAGGAACGACTCGAATTTGTGAATGGAACATTAGAGGTAAACTGTGAAAACGGAATGACTTTAATTATGACAGTTCCAATCGATGTAAAACAAATTGAAGTGGAGGAACTAGTATGATTAGGATCGTAATTGCTGAAGACCAACGAATGTTACTAGGTGCTCTTGGTTCTTTACTTAATCTAGAAGATGATATGGAAGTTGTAGGTCAAGCATCAAACGGAGAAGAAGCAGTTAAACTAGTCAAGCAATTACAACCTGACATATGTATAATGGATATTGAAATGCCTGGTAAAACTGGACTTGAAGCTGCAGAAGAATTAAAAGCTTTAGATTGTAAAGTGATTATTTTAACAACTTTTGCTAGATCAGGTTATTTTCAAAGAGCATTAAAAGCGGGTGTAAAAGGCTATTTATTAAAGGATAGTCCAAGTGAAGAGTTAGCAAGTTCAATTAGAAGTATTATTGCCGGGAAGAGAATTTATGCTCCAGAACTTATGGATGATGTATACGCTGAAGAAAATCCGTTAACTGACCGTGAAAAAGAAGTTTTAGAACTAGTAGCGGATGGTAAAAACACACAAGAAATTGCGGATGAATTGAGTCTAAAAACAGGAACAGTTAGAAATTATATATCTATGATTTTGGACAAATTAGAGGTTAAAAATAGAATCGAAGCTATAAAACAATCAAAAGAAAAAGGTTGGTTTAAGTGAAGTTAATGGCAGGAAGAATAAAAACAAGAAAAGCAGGTAGGACACGAATTGAAAACAAAATTTTTCAATACTAAAAGGCCTAAATCCTGCATTCCTTGTTCACCATTTAGTTTCCTGCTTTTCTTTTTTCTTTTTTTCTAGATTTTGTTTTTCCCTTTCCAGATTTTTGTACTTCCTTAAAAAATTCGTCTAGCTCCTGATTGAACTTATCTGTTTCTTCCAAAAATAAAAGATGACTACTATTATAAAATGGAACAAATTTTGAACCTTTTATATTTTTTTGTATAAACTCACCAGCGGCTAATGGAAAAAATCCATGACTACCAAAACAAATTAATGTTGGAATATCAACATTACAAAGAGTATCCCGATAATCTACAGCCGTTTGATTAAACACGATTGTACTTGCAATCGCTGCAGGTAATTTATTCATTTCTTTTAAGATCCATTTATGTTCTTTTGGATCAGGTTGATCCATATACATACCATATATAAAATCACTATTAAATTTGTTCTGATCTTCTTGGATCGACTGCATTACATTTTTTAAAATCGTAAAATCAAATGCTCCAAACTCCCAATCTGGCCATATATAATCGGATGCAGATTGATCAACAACTGTTAGCGCCTTAATATTTTTACTCCCAAATTGATTAACATAATCCCACAATACAAAAGCTCCCATTGACCAACCTACTAAAATTACATCCTTTAAATCTAGTTTTTCAATAAAGCATTTTAAATCACGAGCGTACTGTGCCACTGTATGCCCATATTGAACTTTTGAGGACTTTCCATGTGCTCGTAAGTCTAAAGTAATGACACGATAATTTTTACTAAAATACGGTACTTGTTTATGAAAAAACTTACTACTCATCATTACTCCATGAACAAAAACAACTGTTTGACCTTCTCCGTGATCTTCATAATAGAGCTTTGTATGAGAATCAATTTCTACATATGCCAATTAAATCGCCCCCATTGGCTTTTAAATGCCTTACTTTCCTATATTATTTCATCTCATAAAATTTCATGACTTTTACGCAATTTCTTTGAATAAGGCTGTTTAAGTAAAAATAACTATTTTTAATCACCTTAACTTGTAATTACATAATGTTTTTCTATTTAAAATAGAAATGTGGTAAAATTCAGATAAATATAGAAATTTTCAAGCATACATATGAAATAATACCTATCGTTTATTTTTTTATCGGAATGATCTTTAAATATTTTCCTGTCATACATAAAACTGACTAGGGTGTGAATTAATGGAACATGCTGGTTTCTATTGGGGAGGTTTAATCTTTTGGTTGTTAATTAGTTCTGGATTCATTCTTTTAGTTTTGGGACTATGGAAAAAATCCTGGAAAACATTAATAGTGAGCGGAATTGCATTAATATTACCAACACTATATTTTGGTGGTGCAGAGAGTTGGTTTAGGTTGGTTGGATTTCTTCCAATGATTCCTTTAGCACTTGCTTATATTATTAAAAAAACCAATGTTTGAGATGGGTATTAATTTACTGTTTTGAATGAAGAGGAGAGAAATAAATGAATGTGATTGAGGGTTTTATTGAAGTAACAGGTGGGAAAGTTTGGTATCAGTTTCATAATAAAAATTCATCTAAAATCCCTGTTGTTGTTTTACATGGAGGGCCTGGTTCATCGCATTATTCTATGCAAGGTTTACACGTATTAGCAGAAGATCGCCCAGTTATTTTTTATGATCAGTTAGGCTGTGGAAAGTCAGACCGTCCAACAGATACTACTTTATGGAATATTGATAGATTCGTGGAAGAATTAGCTCAAATCCGAGAAGCTCTATCGCTTGATGAGTTTTATATACTTGGTCATTCATGGGGTACAACACTTGCTGCAGCTTATTATTTATCGAAACCAGATGGAGTGAAAAGTATAATCTTCTCAAGCCCTTGTTTAAGCGCTCCATTATGGGCTGAGGATCAGGACCGAAATCGAAAACTACTCCCGCTTGATGTACAAGAAACATTAATAAAGTGCGAGGAAAATGATACAACAGATTCAGAGGAATACAAAAATGCCAACGCTGTATTTAACAAGCATTTTGTATGCAGATTAGATCCATATCCAGAATTCCTTAAAAAAGGAAAACACTACAGAAATCCAGAATTATACAATATTATGTGGGGACCATCCGAGTTTCATGTAACTGGAAACTTAAAGGATTTTGACTGCACTTCAAAATTAAAAGACATCCAAATCCCTACAATGTACACTTGCGGTAGATACGATGAAGCAACACCTAAATCAACAGAATATTTTAGCGAGCTAACGCCTAATGCAAAATTCCACGTTTTTGAGCAAAGTGCACATATGCCGTACATAGAAGAGCCAGAAGAGTATATTCGAGTAGTTGAAGGCTTTTTGAAGGAAGTTGAATAAACAATTGATTTGTGAAACGTAAGGTCGATACCTTGCGTTTTTTTGATGGTGATTTCCGTTGAGCATTAATGAGTCGGGGAATTAGGGGGATACTGTTTGTAGTAACTCATGAGGTGTTTTAGGGTTAGTAAAATAAGAAAAAAATAGAATTAAAGTAACTCATGGGCGATTCATGAGGAAGTTAAAACGGAAAAATGAGTTCTATAGTACCTCATAGAGTGTTCATGAGGAAGTTAAAAAGGAAAAAGGTGAACTATAGTACCTCAAAGAGTGTTCATGGCTACTGGAAAAACAATTATGAATACAGTCTACATAAAATAGGACCGAATATTATTAGAATTATCTGAAATATAAGGTCCTAAATATACAAAATATTGACTTTAAAATCTATTTATTTTTTTAATACTAACGAATACGTTGTCGTCTCATCCACTGAGTCGCAACCCATTTTTCTCCGCTAATAACAGGACTACCTGCATGAATGGTTAGTTCATTGATTGCTTCGTCCTGATAAAAATATTCGAAGTATAAAGCAGTGCCTTTTTTGGCGGTAACAGAATAATTAAGTGTAGGAAAAATCGTTTCTCCGCCTTCTTCCACATCATTTAAATAGAGAATAAGTGTACTGATCCTATTATTATTTGTCCGATGATTAGAAAAGTAATCGAAATGCGGTTTATACTGCTGACCAGGCTCGTAATGAAGAATTTGTAATGGTTCTGCATGTTCGATTGGAATATTCATAATCGTTTCGACTCGTTTTTCAATGCGTTTGATCAGTTCCGTTTCACTTTCCTCAAAAAACATACCACTACTTGTTCGCATCTCATTTTCCACATGAGTTAACCCAATTTTTGACCGTTTCATACGTAATTTTGCATGGTTTATTAGCTCGTCACATTCTTCATCACTTAAAACATTATCAAGTAAGACAACTAACGGTTCCTCTTTCCGAGAAAGTATCTCAATCTCGCGATCAATTGTTTGGATAATCGGGCCAGTATGATTAAAAATGGTTTGTTCGGTTTCCTTTATATTTCCTTCTTCTAACATTTTGTCACATCTCCTTGTATATTTCATTAATACAAATCCTAGGAAAAATTGGTGAAATCATTGCTTTGAACAAATTTCGCAAATCATTTTTGTAGAAAAGAAAAAACTAAAATTAAGATTGTTGAATCAAGGCTACAATATCCGTAGACAAAAAATCTGTTTTTAGAATAAATTCCTCATTGTGTTGGCATTTTCCTGCTTAAATCAAAGCCTATCAGACTAATGTTTAAAGAAAATTTTGAAAAAAAATTTTAGGGCATATTAATTGTGGTATTTCGGGAGTATTGTCGAATTTAAATGTATTAAAATCCGTAGTATTGATAAAAAGGGGGATCTGTTTGAGTTAAATAATACAAGAAATGATATAATTTAATCATATGAAAATAGTAATTATCCAATCGAATATTGGATTTATAATAAAGAAAAAAGGTTAGATAAGTTAAAACTAACTCATCTAACCTTAGGAAGCTATCTATTTCATTGGTTGTAATGCCTTATAACGATCGACTGCTTTTTCATCTGCAGTTTTTGACATTTTGTAATGATAGATCGCATCTTCCCAGTCTCCATACATCGGATTTGGTAATTGGATATACTTTATACCTAGGTCCTTTGCAATTTTTTCGACATTATCTTTTCGAGTTTTCAAATCCGCTTTATAAAAAATATCTGATAAATCGTTTGTATTATCGCCTACTAACATAACAATTTCATGAGATTTTGCAATCTCTGCTTGTCGTGGTCCTTTTTGAGCTGTATCTGTTTTTAAAAATAAATGTTTTGAGTCAACATTCGGTAATCCATGTAAATTCAAATTTTTAATTGTGTCATCTCGTGTTTTTTCAGGACGATTTGTAAGATAAAAAACATCTACATTCATTTTTTTCGCTGCGAGCAAGAAATCTTTTGCACCTGGGATTAAATCAGCTTTTGCCATATGGATCCATTCATCCCAGCCTTGTGGGTAGGAAGTATTATTTTTAATGGACCAAGCAGTATCAGGGGAATTATCAAGGATTGTTTCATCAATGTCTAAAACTACTGCGGCTGGTTTTGCCTTTTTATTTAATTTATCACTTGCTTTCTTTTTAACCATTGTTTCAGCAAGCTCTTCTTTTGCCTGATTATAAATTTGAATTTGCAAAGCTTTATTTTCCGCAGAGGATTGAAACCAATTAGTAGACATAACATTATGTTCTTGTGTGCTTCTTGCAAATTCAGCTTTACTAAAACCAATGCCAGCCAATGAACCAAATGCAAATGCAAATAAGATCGAGAGAATAATAACTATTTTTTTCATAATAATTTCCTTTCATATATATTAAATGTACTAGCTAAATAAAAATTAGGTAGTAAATATGAAAAATTGCTTTTCAAGGTTGTTATTACCTAAAGACCAAAAAATATTCGCTTTTAATTAAAAATTTCATTTACCGTAATTTCGGAAATTTCTGAATTCGGTAAAGAAAGTGATATGATATAAGGGGTTTAAATTTAAGTTGAAAGGGAGGCTATCGATGACTATTCATTTAGAAATCGTAACAAGAGAAAATTGGGAAGAAGCTTTAAAACTTGATGTAGAAGGTGAACAATTGAATTTTGTTCCTTCGGTTGCAGTATCCATTGCAAAAGTATATATAAAACCAGATGGCGAAAATGTGGAATATATCCCATTTGCAATTTATGATGATCAGAAAATGGTCGGATTTATTATGCATGCTTATGAAGAACATACAACAAATAGTTATTGGATAAATGGGTTTTTAATTGATAAACAGTTTCAGGGTAAAGGTTATGGTAAATTAGCATTTGCTGAAATGATAAAATGGATAATGAATAAATTTCAGCAATGCAATGAAATTCGCTTAACAGTTCATAAGGATAATAAATTTGCTATGAATTTATATAAGCAATCCGGATTTAATCCAACTGGTGACTACTTTGGAGAAGAAGCAGTTTGGTATTATATTGTTCAGAGATAACTGAATTCTCCGTATTATTAATTTTGAATAATATGTGATCAATATTTTAAATGATAGGAATTAGTACCTATTTTCAAGAAATAGTAGGGTATGTCAAAAAATAGAGGTTTTTACGCTATGGAGAAATGGGAACGGAGACTAATTAATACGAAACGAGGTACATTTGAAGTATTTTGTAAAGGTGAGGGAGAGCCTTTATGTGTCACACATAATTACTCAGAGTTTAATGATACTGGAGATTATTTTGCCAATTCTTTTACTAAATTATTTAAAGTATTTTTAATAAATTTAAGAGAAACGGGTAACTCTGAAAAAGCACATTTTCCTTATGAATTGAGTATGTTAGAAACAATTTTTGATTTAGAAGAAATTAGGAAATCATTAGGTTATTCATCCTGGAATTTTGCTGGACATTCTACCGGTGGAATGCTTGGAATCATTTATGCGATCTATTTTTCAAATTCTTTAAATCATAATATTATCGTTGGGGCTGCAGCAAGAGACTATGCAACATTTTCAAAAAACTGTATTTATAACCGGGCTCATCCGCAATTTAATAACATGCAAGAATTAATTGAAAGATTAAAAAGTAATGAATTGTCTAATGAAGAAAGAAAAGCTCTATCAATTGAGCGGACAAAGCTATCTTTACATAAACCTGAACGATACCATGACTATTTTAATTTACCAATCTCTAAAAAAATATCTGCAATTCGACTTAATTATTTTAATAGGGAATATCAAATTTACGATGTAACAAAAAAGTTAGCATTAATAAGCTGTCCAACTTTAATCATTTGTGGCAAACATGATGTACAATGTCCAATCGAATATTCAGAAGAAATGGCTGAAGGAATAGAAAAATCGAAATTAGTCATTTTAAATGAAAGTAATCATTATCCATTTTTAGAAGAGAAGGAACTATTTTTTAAGGAAGTAAATCAATTTATTAAAAAAACGCTTGTCTAAATTCACTTTATGGAGTGGAAAATAAAAATGATCTATAGAAAGAAGTCTTATAAAATAAACCCAGAAAAATTATTACAATTTAATGATTTTTTTCATCAATATTTATATCCGAATCAAATTAAGCATGGCGCTAAATTGATTGGCAGGTGGGTAAACGAATCGAATGATAAAATTGAAGCGATTTGGCAATATGAAAGTATTGAACAGTATGAGCAGATTGAAATGATGATAAGGGAATCTGAGCTTCATCAAAAAGCAATAGAGAAAAGGGCTCAGATAGGTAAATTATTTATAGAAAGTCATCAAGAATTTCTTACTTCAACTTCACCAATTGGAACATATGAACTTCCTAAACACAATGTTTAGAGTGAGTAGGTTATTATAAATGATAACTGAGTAGTCATATTTGTTCAAAACGAGAATCGTTCAGATAGTATAGAAATGCCTGGGGGCAAGTAGAATTGATAATCGATTTGAAGTAAGACAAGAAATTTCGAAATAATCAACCAATAATCACTACAAAGCGATTCAAATGAATCGTTTTTTTTTTTTTTTTTTGAATTGTTAGAAAATGGTTAATTCATGGTAAAATATTTTAATATAAAATAGTCTTAAATATTTCAAAATTATTTAACTTTTCATTTAAGGAGAATACAAAATGAATTTGCCAGTCCTTTTCGTTATTATTGCGTTTTTTTTATCATTAGTTTGTGGTTCTGGATTTAGTCCATTGTTAATAACAAATGTTTTACTTGCCTTAATCGCAGGGATATTATATGAACGTAGAGAAGAAAAACAAGTTAATGAATAATTTACTAAAGCTGGAGGATTAAAGTTGTTATCAATTCATTTAAAAAGAGTCTGAGAAACGGTAATTATTGAAGAGGATGATTTAAAAGAAATAAATTTTGGTGAAGAAAAAGAGTTTGAATTTCAATTGCTATGCAATACAGCTCATTTGGGTCGTATTTAATTTTTTTTTACTAAAATATGATAGCCTACCTAATTTAAAAGAGGTAGGCTATTTTAATGATCAAATTGATTGGATAGATTTTTCATTTTTATTGAATTTGCTAACTTCTTGATCAATCACTTTAATTAATAGGATTGTAACTAATACAAAAACAACATCTATAAAATAGATTAATATGTTTAAATAAGTTTCCTGTAGCATTATACCAAGCATTGCTCCCATCATTCCACCCATAATTCCAGCAGTTATACCTTCTAGTATAGCCATTAATGATAAAGGTTTACCCGTTAAGTATCCTATTAACATGCCTGCAGTCATTGAAATAATTGTAGGGATTGTTAAATCTGTATTCCGAAAAAAAATACCAAAGATTGTACCCACGGTGACACTTGTCATCATAGAATTCGTCATACTGATCATTTTTCCAGCTGTACAAGAAAGTTTTTCTTTTTTTCTATTTGCGATTAAGATGACATATGATGAAAGTAGAACAGTTAAGACAATGCTAGCCCATTCTAAGAACATTAAGTTAAACTCCTCCCTATGTAGGATTCTAAGTTGTTTGAGTTATAACGTTCAATTATATGTTGAAAAAGCTTAATTGTATGATGAGATTACAATAATTTTATTTTTAATTTATGCTTTCACATTTTTATCACAAATTTAATGAACCTTTTTAAGTAAAGTAAGGGTGAGGATTTTATCTAAAAAGGAGTGATGTTAATGAAGAAATTCTTTTACATATTCATAACTATGTTATGTATTTTACTAGTTTGTTCTGCCTGTGGAAATAGGGCTGAAGTTAAATCGAGCCCTTTTTTAGATCATATTAAATTTTCAATTAACGAAAAAAAATTAACAAATAATAACCATACACATGTGTATCAAGTAAATTTAGTAGATTCAGATGGTAAAGAAGTTGATGTAGATTCGATTAATTTTAAAATGGAAATGAAAAGTATGAATCATCATGTTGAAGCGAGTATGACGAAAATAAATACAGGTATATATGAAGTGAGCTTGGAACTCCCAATGGAAGGTACTTGGAGTAAACAAATTACTTTAAAAAAGGGTAAAAATGTACGTAAAGTATCAATTAAATAAACAAGAATCAGAAAAAGATAGTAAATATAGTAAACTAGACTATTTTTACTATCTTTTTTCATGAAATACAATTAGTTGTTCATAATAGCCAGATTGATTTACTGGCTTCTGTTATTAAATAATTAATCTACAACAATATAACCAATCATCGGTGCCCCGTCATGGGAATGTGTATCACAAATTAATCGGTATGTACCTTCTTTTTTAAAGAATAAAGGTACCTCAGTCGTTTTACCTTTGACAACTACACCCGTGATATTTGTTCCTTCGATATGGAAACTATGTTCTTTTCCGTTTATTCCATGAATTTTTAAATTTACTTTTTGGTTTTTTTGAACAACGATCGTACCTGGATCCCATCTATAAGCTTCGATTTCCGTTCCATCATCTAGTTTTGTACTGAATTCGGCTGTAATCATATCGATGTCTATTGTTTTTACGTGCTGCTGCTCTACTGCAGTTTGAACTGAATTTGGAGTTAAGTAATACCAACCACTTAATCCAATCACTACAAGGAGAAAGCAAATTAATAACCATTTTTTCTTAATAAAAATAAAGTGCATATGACACCTCCATTATTAATTTCATATTATAAAATATGCTTATCCTACTAATAACTTGTCTACTAATTCTACTTTCATAAGTTTCATAATTATTTCTATATTCATAATGTATAGAAGGGAATAATCACTAAATTTAGATTATTCAAGAATGGTAATCTACTATATAATGGAAATGTAGTAATTTTTTTGGAGGGGATCTGATGTTTAAAAAAGTACTAGCTAGACTAGGAATTGGAGCAGCTTCGGTAGATACAATTATTCATACGAAAGATTTATATCCAGGAAAAAATGTTGAAGGTGTAGTTGAAATTAAAGGTGGTTCAGTTGCACAAGAAATTAATCATATTGGGCTTAAATTAAAGTCTTATGCTAAAAAGAAAAGTGGAGACGATGAGGTAAACGTTAAAATCCAATTACATGAAGAACGTGTATCCAGCAAAATGAAAATTGAAGCGAATGAAGAAAAAGTAATTCCTTTTTCGTTCCAATTGCCATTTTACACACCGATTACATTAAGACATGGCCAAGTTTGGATTGAGACTGATTTAGATATCGATTTAAGTATAGACCCAACAGATACTGATTTCTTAAAGGTTCATGCACATGAAGAATTAGCAAACTTTGTAGAAGCATTTAAAATTTTGGGCTTTCGTTTACGTCAGGTTGAAGTGGAGGCTCAAAATGGTCGATTCTATCAAGAGTGGGAGTTTGTTCCAAGCTCTAAAAGAGAATGGCGATTTGATGAAATTGAATGTATGATCGAACCGAATAAAGATGGACTGTTTATGGTGGTAGCAGTAGATAAAGCTGGTTCATATCGTGGTTTAACAGGTTTACTACAAGAGTCATTGGGATTAGATGAAAAGAAAACATCACTTAGCTTTAAAAATGAGCAACTTAAAGATGTGCAATCAATTGTAAATTCGGTTAGGGCTTTTTTACAACAATATAACTGATAAAAAAGTAAGAGAGAGTTTTTGTCTCTTGCTTTTTAATTTTTACACTTTCTGAAATTCTCATTCTTTAGACTGAATTTAAATGGAATTTATAATAAAAACTATCCGTAAAAGAATTTATCGAATACAATAGTATTTATTAGAAAAAATTAACATTTTTAAGTTGAAAAGGGGATTTTATGAGATCTAATGTGAAAAATATGAAATGGATTTCGGGTGGTTTTGAAGCATTACTCGGGATACCCGTTTTAGGTGGATCAATCGTTATTGGTTTTGGATATACGCCATTATTTATAGCTTTAATCCTCCACATTATTACACTCGTGTTAGCGAAAAAAGCTGGTGTTTCTGCTAATGGAAATATTTTTGGAATCGTAACTTCTTGTTTTGCATGGATTCCAATATTAGGTATGTTTATGCATATTCTATCAGCTATTTTTATATTAGTTGGTGCAGCGACTCAGCGTTCAAAATAGACTTATTTGGATTATTACAAAGTTTTATGTGACTAAGCACAAGACTAATATCAGTTTAATCTTTAGTAAATACACAAAGTTCAAAAAATTTGATTATCAGTCTGAGACTAACATCAGGTTAGTCTTTCATTATTTTTAAGAAAGAGTGGTAAAGTTGGTCTTTTTCTTAATCAGTGGTTTTTTCATTCTTCTTATTTTAGGAATTGTTTTAATTATAAAGGGTTTTTTAGTAAAAGGACTAATTTTGATTAGTGCAAGTATCGTTTTTGGAATTATTATGATTATTTACTATGAGCGAAGGAGACAGAAAAGGGGATTCGATTGGTGTGATTGCGGTGATTTTGGTTTTATACCAGATTGTGACATCCCTGATTGTCATCATCACATACCTGATTGCACACCGGATTGTGCACCAGATTGTGATTGTAGCCCAGATTGTCCAAGCTAATAGGGGGATTAATTTTGATTTTAAATTGGATTCCATGTCATCGTAAGCAAGAAAGGTCATTTCAAATAGGCTCTTATACTTTTCCACTATGTGCAAGATGTACTGCCATACTTCTGGGTTATTTGTTTCTTCCATTTCTATTTATGATCTCATCATTTATATTTTGGTGGTACATTCCTATTTTAATGATTCCGTTATTAATTGATGGGTATACACAAAAGTGGAAATGGAGAGAAAGTAATAATTTCTTACGTTTCATAACAGGATTCTTATTTGGAATTGCTCAATCAATCTTGATTGTAAGATCTGTTTTATTTTTGATACAAATTCTTATGTAACTTCTATATCACGCTAATATGAATTTTTTCCTACCTGATTGGTTAAAGTAACATTTAGATTCTTTACTAAGGAGGATTAAAAAATGGAAGATACACATGAATTTGTCGAAAAATTACATGAAAAACAAAGAAAAGACCAAAAAAATAAAGAACACCAAGGTAATGGAACACCAAACGAAAAATTACCTACTAAGCAACATGGAACAAATAAATAATAATTGTTTTACTGGCCATGGCAAATGTCATGGCTAGTTTTTATTTGATAAAAGAAAGGAAGACATCTAAATGTCTTCCTGCTCCTTAATTATCCATTTTTACCATCTATGTGCCTTAGCATTGCTTCTTAAAATGATCGTGTTCTGAGACTCCATAGTATGTCCATTGACTTGTGATTTAGCATGTTTAGGTCTAGTCCAATTGTGGTAAAATTTCTGAGAATGAGGATCTAAATGATTTTTTAATGTCATGTTTGATTCACCCCTAAGATAATTTAGGATATCTTTGATATTCAATTGAATATCGTTGTTAGTATTTGAAACTTAGTTGAAAAAGATACTATTTTAAGTCACTAAAATTAATTTGATTTAATTTTACATGAGATTTTTGTTTATGCGATTATAAATTAACTTTAAGTATTTAAGGTGAAAATAGAATTTCATTTAAGTAAATTGTTAAATCTAAAAATTAATGGTTATTAATGAGCGTTTTAATTGATAATCCATTGTATCGTTTATTATTATTTTAAGTAATAGAAAATACATTTTGCTAAGTTGCTGAAATAAGATGGCAATTTTAAATAAGAAAAAAACAATAATGTATTAACTAAAAAATGATGTATTTTCAAAGAGGAGAATATTTAGAGTAACTTTTTTACAATTTATTCAAAGGGGAAACCGTAATGGATATTCAAAATGAGGTTTTACAATTTAAGATGGATATAGGCGTTAAAAAACCTGATAGTATTAAAAATAAAGAAGTTAAATGCCCATTCTGTGATCGTGAAAACTTAACGGATATTATCGATACATCTGGCTCGATCATTTATTTGAAAAATAAATTTCCAACATTAGAAGATACTTTTCAAACTGTTATTATAGAAAGCGATGATTGTGAAGGAGATCCTTCGAAATATTCATTAATACATTTGACAGAATTATTAGCCTTTGCAATTGATAAATGGGATGAAATGGAATCAACAGGGGAATATAAATCTGTTATTTTATATAAAAATCATGGCCCATTATCAGGGGGAACACTAAGTCATCCGCATATGCAAATTGTTGGCTTAAAAAATATTGATTACGACAAAAAGGTAACAGATGTATATTTCGAGGGGATTACCATTTCGTCGGGTAATGGATATGAATTAAACATTTCTACTCATCCAATTATGGGATTTAGAGAATTCAATATTCTTATTGATGATCCGAAATTTGTTCCACAAATGGCCGTCTACTTACAAACGGTTACACATTACTTACTTAACCATTTTTATAAAGGACTTCAAAGCTACAACTTATTCTTTTATAAATGGAAGGGGAAAATTATTTGTAAAATTATTCCTAGATTTGTTGTATCTCCATTATTTATCGGCTATTCAATTTCTCAAGTGTCAAACCAGTTAGAAGTACATAAAGATCAAATCCTTAGTCTTTACCAAAAAGAATTAGAGGCAATTTCTTCAATATAAAAGAGAGCTTACAAAGCGTAAGCTCTTTTTTGTTTTTAGGAAAACTTCTATAATCAACTTCCATGTACCTATAATCCGATTATTTAATAAATAATTCGTTTTTTAATTCTCTAATTTGCTCAATATGACGTTTTTCATGAACACCTATAAAAGGAATCCATTGTTTTAAATTGATTTGTCCGAAAATCGGATGTGGCATTCCCTTATCATCCAATTTATGATCTTTAGTTAGTTCAACAAATTCATGTAGTGATTTTCTAGATTGGTTCAATTTCTCATTCATTTCTATTTTAGTAATGAATTGATCAGTTGGTTCAAAATGAGGTGGAGAGGTTATTTTTTTAGTACGATCAGTTGCTAGATGAATTGGCTTATCTTGTATAACTTCACTAGGTGCTTCATTAAATGTACGTGTCATTAGCTTTACTAATTTAGATTCCATTAAGTATAAATGTTCAAGTACTTGCATAATGGACCATTTTTCATTATTTACCTTCTTATTTAACTGTTCATCTGTTAAATGATCAATCACTTCAATAAGTTCTTCACGAATTTGGATATTCTCTTTCAAAAGGTATTCCTCATTTCTATTTTAATAATTGTAAACCAAAATTTTTTCAGACTCTATGAATCTAAAAATTGAGTATTACTTATTTAGATAAATATTATGAGTAATCATAAGAAATAATATAAAAAATAAATTTAAGTTCTTATTTTTAGTTTAATGTAGCTTGTAAATTTTTACAAATTTGAATGGTTTTGAATGCTTTCGAGTGATTTAGATTGATAATGAACGTTTTTGGAAGAAAGTGATTGATTTTTTATTTTTTGTGTCTTATACTTGGTTTTATGAAAGGATGAATTCTATGTTAACTCCGGAAAGACAACAATTCATTATAGAGATGATAAAAAGAATGGGTATTGTGAAATTAAGGGATATTGTAGAGGCTACAAATACTTCTGAGTCAACAATACGTCGTGATTTAGTTGAGCTTGAGTCTCTTAAACTCTTAAAAAGAGTTCATGGTGGTGCAGCTTCAATCAATAGTAAAGCCACTGAATTAAGTATGACTGAAAAAACATCCAAAAACGTTCAAAGTAAAAAATTAATCGCCGGGCTTGCAGTAACCCAAATTAATGAAGGCGATTGTATATATTTAGATGCTGGTAGTACTACATTCGAAATGATTCCTTTATTAAAGGGGTTAGAAGTAACAGTCGTTACGAATGGATTAATGCATGTTGAGGCTCTTTTCGAAAATGAAGTGTCCGCATATCTTATAGGTGGAAAAATGAAAGGGCATACAAAAGCGTTGATTGGAAGTATGGCTTCTGAAAGTCTAAAGAATTATCGGTTTGATAAATGTTTTATTGGGGCGAACGGAATCCATCCCGAGTTTGGCTACACTACACCAGATCCTGAAGAGGCGTTTGTAAAGAAAACAGCAATCTCTATTTCAGAGAAAGTATTTATTATAGCTGATTACAGTAAATTTGGTGAAACAAGTTTTGCGAAGATTGGTGAAATTGAGGAAGCGATTATTTTAACGGACGAAATAGATGATACTCTAGCCAAACAATTAGCGGAAAAAACATCTTTGATAAAGGTAGTGAAATCATGATTTATACAGTAACACTTAATCCTTCAATTGATTACATCGTTGAAGTAGAGGATCTAGGGTTAGGAAAAATTAATCGAATGAAAAGGGAAAATAAATTTCCTGGTGGTAAAGGAATTAATGTTTCTAGAGTTTTGAAAAGATTAGATGTCGAAAGCATAGCACTTGGTTTCGTTGGAGGATTTACAGGAGATTTTATTAAAAATGTCTTGGAAAATGAAAGCGTTACATCTGACTTTGTTCAAGTAGAAGGCGATTCTAGAATTAACATAAAATTAAAATCTCAACTAGAAACGGAAATTAACGGACAAGGCCCTGCAATTTCTGAAGAAAAATTAGATCAATTTTTTTATAAATTAAAACAAATTAAAAAAGGTGATTATGTTGTATTAGCTGGTAATATCCCTAATACATTACCATCTGATTTATATGAACAATTGACTTTGTGGGGACAAGAAAATGGAATTCATATCATTGTAGATGCAAGTGGAAAAGTACTTTTAGATGTGGTTAAACATCGTCCATTTTTTATCAAGCCAAATCATCATGAATTAGGTGATTTATTTGATGTCAAAATTACTTCAATTGAACAAGCAATCCCGTACGGTAAAAAATTAGTTGAAATGGGTGCTCAAAATGTAGGAATTTCGTTTGCAGGTGATGGAGCGATTCTTATAACAGAGTCTTCAGTTTATATATCAAATGTTCCAAAGGGGGAAGTAATTAATTCAGTCGGTGCAGGTGATTCACTTGTGGCTGGTTTTGTTGGTACTTATGTAAAAACAAATAATATTGAAACTGCATTTAAAGTAGGTGTAGCATCCGGTAGTGCTACCGCTTTTTCAGAGGATTTAACAAAAAGAGAGAAAATTGAAGAATTACTTAATCAAGTAAAGATTGAAAAAGATTAGGGGGAAGAAATATGAGAATCACAGAATTATTAAAAATAGATACAGTTCTCATTGATTTGAATTCATCATCAAAAATGTCAGTAATTGATGAATTAATACAGGTTTTAGATCAGGCAGGGAAATTAAACGATCAACAACAGTTTAAACAAGCGATTTTAACACGTGAAGGTCAAAGTACAACGGGAATTGGAGAAGGTATTGCAATTCCACATGCTAAAACTGCGGCGGTTAAGACTCCTGCCATTGCATTTGGTCGATCAAAAGATGGGATTGATTATGAATCACTTGATGGTCAACCGGCACATTTATTTTTTATGATTGCAGCTAGTGAAGGCGCAAATAATGCGCATTTAGAAACTTTATCTAGATTATCTTCACTATTAATGGATGAAGAATTTCGCGGATCTTTATTAAGTGCAAAGGATGCAAATGAAATTATTCAGTTAATCGATCAAAAAGAAAAATCGTTAAATGATGAAAAAGAAGAAACAGTTATAGAAGATTCTTCCCATCCACTAGTCCTTGCAGTTACTGCATGTCCAACAGGTATTGCTCACACTTATATGGCGGCAGATGCTTTAAAGGCAAAAGCAAAAGAATTAAATATTGATTTAAAAGTTGAAACGAATGGATCAACAGGGATAAAAAACGAATTAACAAAAGACGAGATTAATAGAGCAACAGCTATTATCGTAGCAGCGGATAAACAAGTTGAAGTAAATCGCTTTGATGGAAAGCATGTCATCCAAGTACCAGTAGCAGATGGAATTCGTAAGTCAAAGGAATTACTTGAAAGAGCTGTTAAACAAGATGCACCAATTTTTCATGCTAATCATAATGGTGGTGGAAGTTCTTCAACTAATCAAGGTTCAGGAATTTACAAGCACTTAATGAATGGTGTAAGTAATATGTTACCTTTTGTAGTTGGTGGAGGAATTCTAATTGCGTTAGCCTTTGCTTTTGGAGGAATTCATACAAAAGGTCCTGTTGCTGAATTGTTAATGAAAATTGGAGGAACCGGTGCTTTTAGTTATTTAGTTCCTATATTAGCTGGTTTTATTGCAAGTTCGATTGCCGATCGACCTGGATTTGTACCAGGGGTAGTTGGTGGATTTTTAGCTTCAAGTGCTGGCGCGGGATTCTTAGGTGGTTTAATTGCAGGTTTCTTAGCTGGTTATGTTGTACTTGGACTAAAGAAAGTATTTTCTAAGTTACCAAAATCATTAGAAGGTATTAAACCGGTTCTATTATATCCAGTATTTGGATTATTAATTACTGGTATATTAATGGAATTAGTCGTTAATCCTCCTGTAACTTATTTAAATTCAGCTTTAACTCATTGGTTAAGTAGTTTAAATGGTGGAAACGCTGTATTGTTAGGATTAATTCTTGGTGGAATGATGGCAGTCGATATGGGTGGACCTATAAATAAAGCTGCATTCACATTTGGTATAGCTGCAATTGCAGCAAATAATTTTGCACCACATGCTGCAGTAATGGCAGGTGGTATGGTACCTCCATTAGGTATTGCTTTAGCTACTACACTTTTCAAATCGAAGTTTACGGAAATGGAACGTAAATCAGGTATAACAAATTATATTATGGGGATTTCTTTTATAACAGAAGGAGCGATACCATTTGCTGCTGCAGACCCAGTAAGGGTAATTGTCAGTTCTGTTGTAGGTTCTTCAATTGCAGGTGGACTTGCAATGGCATTTGGTATTACATTACCTGCCCCACATGGTGGAGCATTTGTTATTCCGTTAGTAAATAAACCAGTATTGTATTTACTAGCTATCTTAATTGGTTCGTTTATCACAGCGATCATGCTTGGTATTTGGAAAAAAAGAGTAAATGAATAATTAAATACAATAAAAAGGCGACCTTAAAGTCATTATTTTGACTTATAGGATCGCCTTTTTTATTCAAATGTTAACATTTTTACAAATACTGGAATTTACAAGTGAATAATAACCTTAATTTAACACAAAATAAATCTAATTTATTGTGTGAGTTTGGAAATTAGGTGAAATGCATAATGCGTTCTAATAAACATAACCAAAATAATCGAAGTTCATTAATCGAAATTAGTGGGAATTTGGATCAGAATGTAGAAAATGTAAAAAAATCACTAATAAATACAAGTGATTTAACAATCAGACATTTAATGTTTCATCATAAAAAGATTGTAGTTGTCTATATTAGTACAATTGTAGGTAGAGAAGCTCTTGAAGTCCAAATTATTCAACAAATTATTAATAATCCCAAGGATACGATTCCGAATACAGTAGCAATTAATGATGTTAAAAGTTCAGATTCATTTGATGAATGTATTCTCAGTATTGTAAAAGGAAACACGCTCATTTTCACAGAATTTGAAAAAAATGTAGTTATTTTAGAAACTACTTCCTATCAAAATAGATCTATTCAAGAGCCTATTAGTGAGCAAACGATCAGGGGCTCCCATGACGGATTAGTAGAATGTATACTGACAAATATTAATCAAATAAGACGAAGAATTAGTAATCCTAATCTTGTTGTTAAAACTTTATCATTAGGGGTAGAATCTGACACGCGATTAGCAGTTATATATATTGATACGATTGCAAATGAGGAGTTAGTTAAGGAAGTCCATAGGAGACTTTCATATATAAATGTTGATTATATCCATTCACCAGGTAATCTTGAGGAATTCATAGAAGATGACCCTTATTCACCTTTTCCGCAAGTATTAACAACTGAGCGATCTGACCGAATAGCTGGAAACTTAATGGAAGGAAAGGTTGCTATTTTAACAGATGGTAGCCCTTCAGCACTTGTTTTACCAATTACTTTTTTCACTTTTTATCAATCACCAGATGATTACAATAGCCGATGGATGGTCGCTTCATTTGCACGTATTTTAAGATTGGTTAGTTTTTTAATTTCTATATCATTGCCTGCTTTATATATTGCATTAGTTTCTTTTCACTTTGAAATTATTCCAATAGATCTAGTATTTAATGTAAAAAGTTCATTAGAAAACGTTCCATACCCACCGTTAATTGAAGCTCTAGGAATGCAAATAACGTTAGAATTGCTTAGAGAATCTGCAATTAGACTACCTAATCCAATTGCACAAACAATAGGTGTTGTAGGAGGTTTAGTTATTGGAACTGCTGTTGTACAGGCAAATTTAGTTTCAAATACGATGATTGTCGTCATTTCACTTACTGCAATTGCATCATTTGTTGTACCGGACAATGAAATGGGAACCTCTGTCCGATTGCTTGGATTTCCACTAATGTTTGCAGCATCGTTAATTGGATTAATAGGAATTGTTTTTGGACTCAGTTTTATCCTAATCCATCTATGTAAACTTGAATCGTTTGGGTCACCATATTTTGCGCCATTTGCTCCATTTAGAAAATCAGACCTAAAAGATACAGTTGTTCGTGCGCCATCATGGAAAATGAAAAAACGACCATTTGCACCTTTACCAAAGAATTTTAAACGAGAAAATAATTCTAGAGGATGGAAAAATGATGAAAAATGAAAAGATGCTTTCAATAACGCAATTCACATTCGTCATCATTCAAGCTCAAATTGGTGTGGGATTACTTTCACTACCATATGTAGTCCATAAACATGCAGATCACGACGGTTGGATTTCAACATTAATTGCTGGGGTTGGGATATTTGTACTATTACTAATAATGTGGTTACTTGGTAGTAGATTTCCAAAAGAAACGATCTATGAATATGTATCGAAAATAGTCGGTAAATATATTGGGACTGTAATTTCGTATCTTTATATCTTATTTTTCTTTATTGTGGCGATTTATGTCGTGATCATCACCATTTCTGTACTTAAAAAATGGATTCTTACATTTACTCCACCTTTTGTATTAATCCTATTTATAGTTGGCACAGGGGTTTATTTAGCAAAAGAAAATATGAAAGTAATCGCACGATTTTTTACTTTCGTTTGTATTTTAATTTTATTTTTGATTTTCTTTGAATTTTGTTCTTACAATAATGTAAATTATCGATATTTATTTCCAGTCGGACAAGCGGGGGTTAAAAACATTCTTCTTGGAGCTCACGATGCGCTAATCTCCATGATGGGATTTGAATTCATTTTAGTATTATTTCCGTATGTAAAAGGAAAGCCAAATAAAATATTAAAAGCTGGAACGATCGCAATTAGTTTTGTTAGCCTTTTATATACATTTTTTTTAATTACAAGTTATATGAGTTTTAGCAAAGCAGAAATTGAAATCGTACCTGAGCCAATCTTATATTTATTAAAATCATTATCTTATGAAGTAATTGAAAGACTAGATCTTGTCTTTCTTTCTATTTGGGTTGTACCAATCTTAACTTCATTTGTGACCTACTTATATTTAACTAGTTTCGGAATCAGCAAACTCTTAAAGTTTAAAAGCCATAGTAAAACAACTATTTTTATAGGAATTGTCATCGTGATTATCTGTACTTTTTTACCAAATAGTGAAGAATTTGTAATGAAATTTGGGACAATACTTTCTTTTACAAGTTATGTTTTTATCTTTGTATTACCTTTAATTTTATTAATTATTTCGCTTATTAGAAAAAAGAAAGAACTCGGTAAGCCATATGAAATATAAAATAGTATTGATCTCTTTAATTTGTATTTTGCCTTTAACTAGTTGTTGGGATCAAAGATTACTAAAAGAGTCTAGGTTAGTTTATAGTGCGGGATATGATTTAACAAAGGATAATAATTTACAAGTAACTGCAGTCATTAAAACAAATAGTCAAGGTGGAAGTGATCCTTCACAAGTTAAAACAACAAATGTCATTATTACTGTTACTGGAAAAACAATAAGTGATGCAAGAATAAAAATTACTCGAAAAATAGCGGGAGATTATGCTACTAATAAAACAAGGGTTTTATTACTTGGTGATGAATTGTCTAAACAGGATATTTATCCTATATTCGATGTTATATATAGAGACCCAAGAAGTTCATTAGGGGCAAAAGTTATTATTACTAAGGGCCGAGCGGTAGATGTTTTAAAATTAAGCAAAGTAGAGGAAACCCTTGTAAGTGAAGAAATTTTAGATCTAATAACTAACGCAGAAAGCCATACGATGATTCCTATTGGAAATGTCCAAACGATTTGTACAATTATGTTCGACCCAGGTGAAGATATTTTTTTACCGCTAATTGAAAAAGATGATGATAAATTGATTGATATTTCTGGGGTAGCATTATTTAACGATCACAAATATACAGGGTATAATCTTTTAGGTGATGAACCTACTATGTTACTTTTATTTAAAGATCAAATGAAGAAGTACGCAAGATTTAATGTAGAAGTTAGACCGAAAGCAAAAGATATTAGGGAACGGTATATAACGATTCAAGTGAAAAAAAATAAGCCAAAAATGGAAATTAAAGTTTCAAAAGACAATAAAATAACCGTAAATTTAAATCTAAAACTGGACGTCGATACACTTGAGTACCCACATGATGAATTAGATTCCACAAAAGAAATTGATATGTTAAATAAAAAAATTTCAAAGCAACTAACATTAAAAGCTGAAAAAATAATTAAAACAGTTCAAGAATCAGATTGTGATGCTTTAGGAATTGGCAGACAGTTAATTTCATTTCATCCAGAAGTATGGAAAAAACTGGATTGGAACAAAGACTATGGTAAAATTACAATTAAACCAAAAGTTGAAGTGAAAATTGTTGGAACAGGTATCTTAAAATAATAAAAAACCATCCATTGAGGATGGTTTTTTGTTTATTTAGATTACAAAGTAATAAACACAGAAGAAATGACAAAGTGTTCCAAGCATAATGAAAATATGAAAAATTTCATGGAATCCCCAATTTTTAAAAGATAAAAATTTAGGTTTAATTCCGTAAATCACGCCACCAACCGTGTAGAAAATTCCACCTAAGATTAACGCGAACATTCCTTTCATACTAATCGCATCAGATAAAGGTGCCGAAGCAAGTATAATGACCCATCCTAAAGCGATATAAAGGGCTGTTGATAACCATCTTGGACAACTAAACCAAATCAACTTGAACAAAACGCCAGAAAATGCAATGAAAGATACAATCGAAAAAATGATCCAACCCAATGTTCCTTTTAGACTAATGATACAAAATGGAGTATATGTACCTGCAATTAAGACAAAGATCATTGAGTGATCCATCCGTCTTAAGAAAGCGATTATTTTATCGCTAGCTTTTGCCATATGATAGGTCGTTGAAGCTGAATAGAGAAGAATCATACTTACACCGAATGCAATAACCGCAGATGTTTGTAACACACTTCCACCAGAAAAAGTTGACTTTAAAACCATCGCTAGTAACCCAAATAATGATAATACAGCACCGACTAAATGTGTCATGGAATTAATAGGTTCACGCATAAAGTTCCCCATGTATATCTCCTCCAACTATGTTATGTAGTTTTGATAACTACATATAAAGTTATCATTAACGACGTTATATAGTCAAGTGTTTAAAGAACAATTTATTTATGTTAAAATTAAACTGTAAATTACATAAAAAGAGGACGTAAAATGAAAAAGATTAATGAATTAATAGAAGAAATAGATTTAGATAAAAAAATATTATTAGATGATATTCCTAATCTTGACCTTTATATGGATCAAGTAATCCAACTATTTGATAATAAATTTGCGAAACCGAATTCTAATGAAAAAGTAATGACAAAAACAATGATTAATAATTACGCTAAAGCAAAATTGCTTTTCCCAATAAAAAATAAGAAATATACAAAGAATCATATAATTTTAATCAGTTTAATTTACCATTTAAAGGGTGCACTTTCGATTAATGATATAAAAGAAACTTTAAACGGTTTAAATCAAAGAATCCTTGAAAACAATGAAATAAATATTGATGAAATTTATTCGAGTTTTTTACATTTAAATGAACTAAACCTCGAAAAGTTTAAAACTGAACTTCAACAATCTAGTGAAAATGTAAACAAAGAAATTGAACTGATTGATGATGAAAGTAAAGAATATATCGAACAATTGCTCTTAATTACTTCTTTCGTTAATATGAGTAATCTATATAAAAATGCAGCTGAAAAATTAGTATTGGATATGATTGAGAAGCAGAAATAGAATACATTATTGGAGCTTTGTGGATGGGTAAGGGGCTGTTTGATTTGTTAAGTGAAATGCTGTGAATTTGCCCCCTCCTATTTAGTAAAATGTACGAGGCATTAGGGGTATTATTGACGGAATTGATCTCTTCCTTGCAGATAATTAGCTGATATATATCAATTTTTTATTCATTCTAGAAAGGTTAGAGTATATTTACTACCTTTCAATTGAAATTACACTCTAGTGCACAAACTTTAGGTTATAATACCCTAACTGGTATGGGTAATTTTTTATTTTATTTGCGATTCTTTTGAATTTAATTGCAGTTTAGGTAATTTTATTTGCTATTTTCAAATTTTAATTGCAGTACACTTTTATTTGCACAGATAGACTCCCTTTTTGCAGTTCACCAGGACATAATTGCAGATATCCAGCACTTATTTGCAGTTCTCAAAGCCTTTTTACTGAGTTCTCCAAGACTTTATTTGCAGTTTATTCTAAAATCTTTTTCAAATTCTTGCTCTTTCATTCTCATATCCGTCCATTTTTCTTAATTAAGTCTATAATAAAATTTAAATAAGAACTTGAAGAGTAAAGGGTGATTTAAATTGCAATCAACTGAAAAATTATATTGGACTTTAATCGAACATAAAGACTGGAAGATTCATATCGCTGCAACTACAAAAGGACTATGTTTCGTAGGCTCACAATGTGGAAGCATTCAAGAGTTACTTTTATTTAAGGATAAATACTTTCCTAGATTTGAAATGATAGAAGATGAGTCAATAGTAGAAGCTTATAAAAAAGAGATAATTGAATTTTTAGAGGGCGAGCGGACTAATTTTAATAGTAGACTTGATTTACGTGGAACAGCTTTTCAAAATTTAGTTTGGAGTGCGCTTTGCTCAATCGGTTATGGAGAAACTAATACTTATTCCGACATTGCTAGCTACCTAAATAAGCCAAAAGCTGTTCGAGCAGTCGGGAGAGCAATTGGTGCAAATCCAATATTAATCATAATTCCTTGTCATCGCGTAATTGGGAAGGATGGATCATTAACTGGCTATCGTGGTGGATTAGACATGAAGAAAAGTCTTTTAAAAATTGAAACTAGAAACTAGAAATGGAAAAATTAATTAGGAAGTGTTTGGATGAAAAGTGAAATATTTTATAAAAATCCAAAAACCATTCTAAATAAAGGTACAGGTTTTCTCTCAGGATATACTCACTCTTTAAATCCTTATACTGGTTGCTCATTTGCATGTTCATATTGCTATGTAAGACAAATGCTTGTTTCACTTTTCCGGAAAAAAGAATGGGGTAGTTGGGTTGATATTAAACAGTGCGCCCCTATTATTCTAGAGAAAGAATTGAAAAAGGCAAAAAGCAAAGATAAAAAAACGATAGAAAATTATGGTATTTTTATAGTAGAACGTTTTTTGTGAATGGAGAGATAAAAGATGGCAGAAGTAAATATAATGAAAAGTAGTTCGGATATTTTGAAAACGTTTCAAACAGTAAGTCAATTACGTCCACAATTAAGAGAAGAAGAATTTGTAAACACGATTAACAGATTAATCAACACAAATAATTATCATCTTGTAGCCGTAATCGAAAACGATGAAGTAACAGCCGTTGCTGGTTATCGTGTAACAGAATC
Organism: Gottfriedia sp. NPDC057948; assembly: GCF_042887255.1. Taxonomy (NCBI): domain Bacteria; kingdom Bacillati; phylum Bacillota; class Bacilli; order Caryophanales; family Bacillaceae; genus Gottfriedia; species Gottfriedia sp. NPDC057948. The sequence continues at coordinate 124,028 of NZ_JBHVPN010000003.1, read as the reverse complement.
ATTAGCATGGGGGAAATATTTTTATGTTGATGACTTAATTGCAAGTGAAAATCATCGTAAAATGGGCTATGCACAACTTTTGTGGAACTGGTTAATACATGAAGCAAAACAAAATAATTGCGAACAATTCCATTTAGATTCAGGGGTACAACGCTACGATGCTCATAGGTTTTATCTTAAAAATAAATTAAATATTACTTGTCATCATTTTCAATTGAATTTTTAATTGACTCAACTGCTTAAAAATTAGTTAGTAGATCAATACTCAATCCGTTGAGGCTGTGAAAACAGTCTCTTTTTTGATAGTTAATTTAAAAAACTTTCCAATTATGGTTACGGACAAAATCTTTTATGATTTAATTGAATTGATTTTAGAAAATAAATTAAAGGAATGATATACTATTTTCAAATAGATACAGGAGGCTTTTAGTAAATGAAAGAAAAGAATTCAAAACGGCTAGCCAATATTTCACTTATAGTGGCTACTTGTGGTTTCGCTGCAACAATGCCGTTTCAAACTAAATTATTTCAAATCCTTTCTGGTGGATTTGAGGCAGCTTTAGTAGGTGGTCTTGCGGATTGGTTTGCAGTTACTGCAATGTTTCGTCATCCTCTTGGTGTACCGATCCCACATACAGCCTTATTGCCTAAAAATAGAAAGAAGATTACAGAGGGGATTTTAAGCACACTTAATAATCAATGGCTAAGTAAAGAAAGTTTAATTGAAAAGGTAGAAGAACGTGATTGGATTAATCAAGGTATAAATGCATTTGAAAAGATGCTTGAAAATGATGAATCAAGAAATAAAATGGTTCATTCAATCAAGCAGTTTGGTGCATCTACCCAGGATGATACAATCAAAGCATTTTTATTAAATACATTTAAACCGACAATTGATTCCATATCTTCTCAGAACTTATTAAGTAAAGCTGTCGATACTGTTATTGAAAAAGAATGGGATGCAAAGACATATGAATTTTTAATTAATAAAATCGAAGAAACTGTTAGCCAACCACATATTAAGGAATTAATCGGCAAAGAAGTTATACAGTTTATCGAGCGAAAGTTTTTTATGATAAAAGCTTTTCTCCCAATGATTGGAGAAGAGAAAATAACAGAATTTATACATAGCGGATTAATGGATTTACTAACGGAATTAAAACACCCTAATAGTGACAGAAGGAATTTCATTTTATCGTTTATTCGATTGGAAGCAGAAAAAAATAAATCGAATGAAAACATTATTCGCCAATTAGAAGAATGGAAAAATAAAGGCTATGAATATATAGTAGATCAAGCTATTAAACTGTTTAGAACAAAAATTAATGACGAAGCATTTATTTTAAATGCGATTAAAAAAATAATCAGCTTCATTAAAAATTCGAATTGGATTGATATTGTTGAGCAAAGTTTTAAGAAACTATTAACCAATACAATTGAAAAATATCATCACAAAATTAGTGATTTAGTAAGATACAATATTGAAAAATTATCTACCGAAGAAATAACTGATTTATTGGAAAATAAAATTGGTAAGGATATTACTTGGATTCGTGTAAATGGAGCGGTTTGTGGATTTATTATTGGTCTAGTATTGACAAGCCTAAGATTGATTTTCACATAATATATCATTCTAAAGCCTTAATTAACGTCAAAAGTTAATTAAGGTTTTTTTAATGAAATTAAAAAAATCCAATAAATAGAAACATAAGCATTTTATTGGAAAGAAAAATTTTTTTCATGTATTATAGGTTTGGGTAAAAAATATTTTCCGAATGAATAATTGGAATGAATTATTTGAACTAACATTAGCTCTAAATAAAAATAAAAGATCGTTTGAAAATATATTTTTTATTATCAACTAGTTAAATGTTCGACTAAGAGGAGGTTTAGTTAATGGATTCTATGTCATTTGTATTGTTCGGAGCCACAGGCGATTTAGCAAAACGAAAAATTTTTCCTGCTTTATATAATTTATATATAGATCAAAAGATGCCAGAGTCTTTTTCAATCATAGGAATTGGTAGAAAAGATTTTTCAAATGACGAATTTCAGAATCAAGTAATGCAATCACTAATTACTTTTTCAAGACGTTCTTTAAAAGATCAAAAAATGGTCCAAGAATTTCTAGATTCAATTCGTTACCAACAGCTAGATATCACGAACAAAGATGGATTCGTTGATTTATTAGATTTAGTCAAAGAAAGAGAACTGGAATTACAGATACCTGAAAACAGATTATTTTATTTATCTGTAGCACCAGAATTTTTTGAAGTTATTGCATCAAATATTAAGGAAAGTGGACTTGGTACGACAAAAGGTTGGAAGCGTCTAATTATTGAAAAACCTTTTGGACGTGACTTGAAAACTGCTAGAGATTTAAATGAAAAATTAAGTAAGTCATTTAATGAAGATGAGATCTTCCGAATTGATCATTACTTAGGCAAACCTATGGTTCAAAACTTAGAAGCTTTAGAGTTTGCTAATCCAGTTTTACAAGCGTTATGGAACAATCAATATATCGCAAATGTTCAAATTACGGCAAGTGAAACAGTCGGAGTTGAAGAACGTGCGGGTTATTATGATAAATCTGGTGCAATTAGAGATATGTTCCAAAATCATATGTTACAAATGTTAATGATGTCTGCTATGCATTTAACGAAACAAAATACTGCAAGCGATGTGAGAGCTGAGAAGAAAAAGGTTCTTGAATCTCTTCGACCTCTATCAAAAGAAGAAGTAGTTTCTCATGTAGTTCGAGGTCAATATGGTTCTGGTGAACAAAATGGTAAAAAAGTAGTTGCATATAGACAAGAACCAGGAATTGAGTTTTCATCACAAAATGATACTTATGTAGCAGCTAGAGTATTAATCGAAAACGATTTTTGGAAGGGAATCCCATTCTATATCCGTACAGGTAAAAGAATGAAAGAAAAATCAACTCGAATCGTTTTTGAATTCAAAAGTCCGATTCAAAACCTTAGAACTGACAATGGAACAAATTTATTGGTTATTGAAATTAATCCTAATGAAAGAGTTTCTTTCTATTTAAATAGTAAAAACGTAGAGGGTAATATTGAACCTGTACAAGCTGAGTATTTTGCGAATAAGGAAGATCGTCCAGAAGCGTATGAGTTATTAGTTTACGATGCGTTACGAGGCGATTCGAAATTTTTTGCTCATTGGAATGAAGTAGAATTATCATGGCAATGGGTTCAACCAATTTTAGAAGCATTTGAAGAAAATTTAGTACCACTTCATACTTATAAATCCGGTTCATTTGGTCCAGAAGCTGCTGATGATTTATTAGCAGAAGATGGTTTCAAATGGTGGTTAGATACAGATTTTGTACAAGATAATGAAAACAACAAAACAGATCTAAAAAGGAGTATTTAAATTATGAGTTCGATTTCTACATTATCAATTAATACAATTCGTACACTTTCAATTGATGCGATAAACCAAGCTAATTCAGGTCATCCTGGTTTACCAATGGGTGCAGCGCCAATGGCATATGCATTATGGGCAGAGCATTTAAAGCATAATCCAAAAAGTTCAAAATGGTTTGACCGTGACCGTTTTGTTTTATCAGCTGGTCATGGTTCAAGTATGTTATATAGTTTACTACATCTTGCAGGTTATGATGTTTCAATCGAAGACCTTAAAGATTTCCGTAAACTAAATAGTAAAACACCTGGTCATCCAGAATTTGGACACACTGATGGTGTTGAAGCTACGACTGGCCCATTAGGTCAAGGTATCGCTACTGCTGTTGGTATGGCAATGGCTGAAGCTCATTTAGCAGGTAAATTTAACCAAGATAAACTTTCTATTATCGATCACTTTACTTATGCATTAGTTGGTGATGGTGATTTAATGGAAGGTGTTGCATACGAAGCTATGTCACTTGCTGGCCATATGAAACTTGGGAAGTTAGTTGTACTATACGATTCAAACGATATTTCATTAGATGGTACATTAAATCTTTCTTATTCAGAAGATATGAAAAAGAGAGCTGAATCATTTAACTGGCAATATTTAAGAGTAGAAGATGGAAACGATCATGTAGAAATTTCTAAAGCGATCGAACAAGCTAAACAAAACACAGACCAACCGACAATTATTGAAGTTCGAACAATTATTGGATACGGAAGTCCAAAAGTGGCTGGTACAAATAAAGCCCATGGTAATCCATTAGGTCTTGAAGAAGCAAAAGAAACGAAAAAAGCATATGCTTGGAACTACGAAGAAGATTTCTTTGTACCAGAAGAAGTTAAATGTCATTTCAAAGAAATACAAGAAAAAGGCAGTGAAAAAGAAGCTGAGTGGAATCAATTATTTAATGCATACCGTGAAGCTTTCCCAGAATTAGCTGCACAGCTTGAAAAAGCAATTAAAGGTGAAGTTTTAATCGAAACAGAAGATTTATTAACTTTTGACGTGAATAAAACAATCTCTACACGAGTTGCAAGTGGAGAAGCAATTAATCACTACATTAAAACAGTTCCTGAAATTTTCGGTGGAAGCGCAGATTTATCTCATTCAACAATGACAGATATTAAAGATGAAAGTAAATTTGCTGTAGAATCATTTGCTGGACGCAATATTTATTTTGGTGTACGTGAGCATGCGATGGGTGCAGCTGCAAATGGTATGGCATTACATGGTGGAGTTAAACCTTTTGTAAGTACATTCTTCGTATTTAATGATTATTTACGTCCATCAATTCGTTTAGCAGCATTACAAAAATTACCAGTAACATATGTATTCACTCATGACTCAATTGCAGTTGGTGAAGACGGCCCTACACATGAGCCAGTTGAACATTTAGCTGCTTTACGTGCTATACCTGGTTTAACAGTTATTCGTCCATCAGACGCAAATGAAACAGCTAATGCTTGGGCATATGCGTTGCAAAATACAAATGGACCAATCGCTTTAGTATTAAGTCGTCAAAATTTACCTGTTTATGAAGAAACAGCGTCTAGATTAGATAATCTTTCAAAAGGTGGATATGTTTTAACAGAAACGAACGATCAACCAGACTTAATTTTAATCGCTACAGGTTCAGAAGTATCACTTGCAGTGAATAGTAAAAATGAATTAGAAAAAGAAGACTTATCAGTTCGTGTTGTAGCAATGCCAAGTTGGGAGCTATTCGATCAGCAATTAGATGAATACAAAGAGTCTGTGTTACCATCACATGTATTAAACCGTGTTTCAATTGAAATGGGGATTTCACTTGGATGGGAACGCTATGTTGGTTTTAAAGGTAAAAAAATCTCAATTGAGACTTTTGGAGCATCTGGAACAGGTAATGAAGTAATGGAATTATTTGGTTTTAGTACTAAGAATGTAGTAAACGTAAGTAAAACTTTATTAAATTCTTGATCAAATAATATTTTATTTATTTTTTTATCATAAAAATTTTTACTTAGAGAAAAACATTAATATTACTGTAGATAATATGGGAGGATAACGTAATGAAAGTTGGTTTAATTGGATTAGGAAAAATGGGTCTAAACTTAGGTCAAAATTTAATGGATCATAATCATGAAGTAGTAGCATTTGATTTAAATACTGCTGCAGTAGAAGAAATGAAAGGCTATGGTGCTGTTGGTACTTCAAGCTTAGAAGAGTTAGTTAAAAATCTTGATACTCCAAGAGTTCTATGGATCATGGTACCACATGGTGTTGTTGATTCAGTTATTAATGATGTTAAACCATTCTTATCAGAAGGGGATATTATCATTGAAGCAGGAAACTCACATTATAAAGAGTCAATTAGACGTTATGATGAATTAAAAGAACATGGTATACGATTTATGGATGCTGGTACTTCTGGCGGTATGGAAGGCGCTCGTAACGGTGCTTGTTATATGGTTGGTGGAGACCAAGAAGCTTGGGAAATCGTAGAACCAATCTTTAAAGATACTTCAGTAGAAAATGGTTTCCTATATGCTGGTAAAATTGGTAGTGGACATTTCCTAAAAATGGTTCATAATGGTATCGAATACGGTATGATGGCTGCAATCGGTGAAGGATTTGAAGTATTAGAAAAAAGTGACTTTGATTATGATTATGAAAAAGTTGCGAAAGTATGGAATAATGGTTCTGTAATTCGTTCTTGGTTAATGGAATTAACTGAAAATGCATTCTCAAAAGATGCTAAGCTTGATGAAATTAGAGGCGTAATGCATTCATCTGGTGAAGGAAAATGGACAATTGAAACAGCTTTAGACCTTCAAGCTGCTACACCAGTTATTGCAATGTCATTATTAATGCGCTACCGTTCATTAGATAACGATACGTTCACTGGTAAAGTTGTTGCGGCTCTTCGTAATGAATTTGGTGGACATGCAGTTGAAAAGAAATAAATAAAGTATAAAATAGGAAATATCCCTAAAAATTGGAGGAATTTAAAAATGAAATTTTTTATTGACACAGCTAATGTAGAAGACATCCAAAAAGCTTATAAAATGGGCGTATTATCTGGAGTAACGACAAATCCATCTTTAGTAGCAAAAGAAGGCGTTAAATTCGAAGACCGTATCGAAGAAATTTTAAAATTAGTTCCTGAAGTAGAATCTGTTTCTGCTGAAGTAACGCCAAATGCTGTATCTGCTGAAGAAATGATCGCTGAAGCTGACGAGCTTATTAAAATAAACGGCGGAGATAAAAATATTACAATTAAATTACCAATGACACTTGCTGGTTTAGAAGCTTGCCGCTACTTAACGAAAAAAGGTGTTAAAACAAACGTAACATTAATCTTTACTGTTAACCAAGCATTATTAGCAGCTAGAGCAGGTGCTACTTATGTATCTCCATTCTTAGGTCGTTTAGACGATATTTCTGAAGATGGTGTATTATTAGTTGCTAAAATTGCTGAATTATTCCGAGTTCATAATATGGGCGCTCAAATCATTGCAGCGTCAGTTCGTCACCCAGACCATGTTACTCGTGTAGCATTAGCTGGAGCTCATATCGCAACAATTCCTTACAGTGTTATTGAGCAATTATCTAAACACCCATTAACAGATCAAGGTATTGAAAAATTTGCTGCTGACTGGGCAAAAACTTCATTATAATTCGTAACAAACTTTAAATCTAATAAGTATAAAGCCCCCATCTTCATTGTAACTCATTTGTAGCTATGAAATGGGGGTATTTACATAAAAACAAGGAATAGAGGAGGAAATAGTAATGAATTCGAATCAGAAATTTGTTGGTTATGTAGGTACATATACAAAAAGTGAAAGTAAAGGTATTTATCAATTTACACTTGATACAGAAAAAGAAAGAATAACTGAAGTTAAAGCGGTTGCTGAACTAGGAAATCCAACTTATTTAACAATTAGTGAAGACAATAAGAATCTATATGCTGTTGCAAAAGAAGGAAACTTAGGTGGAATTGCTGTTTATTCAATTGATGAAAACAGTGGTGAGCTTAAAAAATTAAATGAACAGCTTAATGAAGGCGCTTCACCTTGTCATATTAGCGTTGACTCAGCTAAGCAAAATATTGTTACAGCAAATTATCATAAAGGTACAATTGAATTATATAAAATCAATCAAGAAAATGGTTTTGCTAGTGAGGTTAAATCGATTATGCAACATGAGGGAACAGGTCCAAATAAAGAGCGCCAAGAAAAACCTCATGCCCATTATTCTGGTTATACATTAAATGAAAAATATGTAGTCGCAATTGATTTAGGAACCGATCAATTAATTACATATAAAATCGAAAACAATTCTTTAATTGAAGTAAGCAGTCTATCTGTTAAACCTGGAAGTGGGCCACGTCATATCACATTCCATCCGAATGGAAAGTTCGCTTATATTATGACGGAGCTTAGTTCAGAAGTAATTGCGCTACAATTAAATGAAGATGGAAGCTTTACAGATTTACAATATATTTCTACAATCCCTAGCGATTTTACTGAAAACAATCAAGGAAGTGCCATCCATATTTCAAAAGACGGTCAATTCGTATATGCAGGAAATCGTGGTCATAATAGTATCGCAGTATTTAGTGTGAATCAAGATACTGGTAAGCTTGATTTAGTGGAAATTACCTCAAGTGAGGGTAATTGGCCAAGAGATTTCGTTTTAGATCCATCTGAGAATTACTTAGTTGGTTCAAATGAAATGTCAGGGACTCTAGTATTATATGCAAGAAATAAAACGACTGGAAAATTAACAGTGCTTCAATCAGGCGTACAAGTACCTGAAGCAGTGTGTGTGAAATTTTTAAACGTTTAATCTAAATTAGGAGACTTTTAGTATGAATTTTAAAATAACTGATGCAGCTAAAGAAATACTTGGCGCAGTAGATCAAAATAAAATACTTCAATTAGAATTTGACCGTGGAAGCTGTGATGTCGTTAATAACATTTATGAGATAAAAGTTATTAATAAAAGAGAATGTGGTCCTAATGAAAAAATGATCATTGGAGACCAGTTTGAATTTATGGTAAATAAAAATTTTGAAGATGTCTACGAAGACCAACTAGTCATTGATTATGTTGATGGATCATTTGTTTTCAAAAATCGAAATCAAATTTTTAATAATCGAATCGGATTAACTTATATTAAATAGGTTTTAAATAAGAATTTTGGTTTTTTGAATGATTACAAGAGAAGAATTTTTTGGAGATGCGATTCTTTGAGGGATAGCGTCTCTTTTTTATGAGTTAAAGAGAGGGGTACTTGTGAATAAAAAATCAATTATGTTGGTGTAATGGTTGGGAGAGTCGAACCCATTCCTTCCAATTTAAAATAGTTGGTATACCGTTTAACTACCATTAAATCTATTAATCAACTCAAAATTTAAACGTTGAATTGTTTCGTATGAGGTGGAACAGAAGTTGATGCCAAACAATAAAAAATTGTGGATAGTGGAGGAACAACACTAGTAGATATGTAGATATGATTATTAGCTCTAAAGTGAGCTTTTTTAATGAAGTAGTAGGATACGAGATTAATTGGAATGTTTGTGATATGATTTAAAATAAAAACATACACTCTAGTGATGTATATTTTTAACACTATAGGGGATGGAGATATGAAATTTGAGATGCAAAAAGCGAATATGTTAGCTGAAGATATAAATGATTTTGTCAAATTAGTACATAATAGTTATGAAAATAGTAAATACACAACTACTAATAATAAAGACAAAATATATCAAATAAAACTATTAATTGAAGAATTTAGATTCCAAGTATTAGCAGATGAATTATTCAGAATTAATCGGTTCGCATGGGACGGAAAATATACATATTTATTGATCGAGAACTTTATAAAAGGGATTAGCATTATTGATGAATACGTGGAAAATAATTATAATGAACTTTATATTTTCACAGCAAAACTTTACACCTTAAAAAATGCAATCATTTCATTTAATAATAAGTAAAGTAATGCTACAAAAATTTTTCAATACAAATTAAAAATGCTATTTCCTCTAAAGATGGTAATAGCATTTTAGATTGAAGTTTGTTAAAGCTTTTTAAACCTAATTGGGCTCACCATTAAGAAAGCAAGAATTAAAGTAATCCATGCATTACTATAAAAAAACATTCCCATACCAGCTAAAGGTAAACCAGCGGCAGGGATAGGTAAACCCTTAAAAAAACCTATGGTAGGATTAGCACTAAATTTTGCTAATCTTAATGCCCCCATCGTAGGAAAAAGGATAAATGCAAGTGAGGTTAAGATTGATGGTGCTGAAATGGAATGAAATAAGAGCGCTGGGGCAACGCCGAAACTAACAATATCTGCTAAAGAATCTAGCTCTACACCAAATTCACTATTCACTTTTAGTTTCCTTGCAACTCTACCGTCAAGAAGATCAAAAATAGCAGCGATGAAAATAAAAATTGAGGATAACATGATTAAACCACTCATATTAAGTGTAATCGATAAAACACCACAAATTAAATTTCCGATTGTAAGTAAATTGGGTATAGATTTTACGACCTGACTAAACAAAGTATCCCCCCTGAACATTAAAAACCTTTCAATAGTATTTTCTAACTATTTACACTTTATTCCTCACGAGAAGCTTTGACAATCTTGTTAGAAAAGTGAGCTCAAAAAAAGGACGTAATAATTCGCCCTTTAGAAAAGTTCAAATCAGTTTATTCCTATCTCCATTGAAAGGCAGATTTCCTCAATCGGTAAAGGACGATTAAAATAATATGATTGACCGAAATACTACATTCAATTTTTTTACTGAAAACGTTTAAAATATTGATCATGTAAATATAATAAAAAAGGTGAAAATTACCAAATATCGAATATATATTTAGATAGAACTATTTTAAAAAGTAAAATAAACTTTTGGAGGCTTTAAATGAAGGTAATGTCAGCTTCAATGGGACTAATATTAGAATTGATTAGAATTATCGTAATCTTCGGGATACTAGGTGCTCTATTTTCAACAGTTTTATCAGAAATATATATAGGTATTGGTGTGAATCTTTCAAATTCGGGATGGTGGAGTTCATTTGGAATCCTTTTATTAATATTTGTCTTATATCGAAACAAAATCCAATTTAGTGGATGGTACAATGGTAAAGGTAAGGTGAAATTATCTAATAAAGTCACAATACTATTGGTTACTTGCTCAATAATTATGATATTAATACCTGGAATAAATGAATTAATTCATAGGTTGTAAATAGTAAATATGCAGTTTACTTAAATCTATTTTAAAACAACAAGATCGACGTAAAGTCGATTTTTATTTTGCCTATACTATTAATTACAGGAGTGATAGAATTGACACTATTTGGCTATCTATTTTGGGGATTTATAGTTGTCGCAATTGCATTTGGTTTCTTTATGCAAAAAAAGTTCGGAACAAAAGCGCCAGATAAAACAGAAAGTCAAAAATTACATGAAGAAATTACGAGACAGACACATAATAATGATCGACCAAGATTTTAAATCACTGGTGAGGTTATTGAATTGAAAAATGACCAACACAAGAATTGATTTTAATCAATAATTTATATAATAGAGTAAGTAGTACTTATATCAAGAGAGGAAAATACCATGAAAAAGATTGATGAATACTTTGAAACAGCAATGGAAGCTTGGAGCATGATGCAAAAAACGACTGATGATGAAGGAGCAGAGTGGGCAGAAAGATTTGAACGCTATTTCTATGAATTTATTGATGAAGTGAAGAAATGGTGGGAAACGCTTGATCCAAAACCAACAAATATTGAAGAGGCCGAAGAGTTACCTGAAGTTAAAAAGTGGATGGAGCAAATTCCAGGTCCAGTCCAATTAAATTTTTTAACTGAATTAGAAGATATAATGGATGGTTTTGATACAGTACGGTTTGATTAAGGAGGATACATTTGTCTATAAAAGATTAGATAATAGATTTTTGTAATCTATAAAGAAGCTAAAATGATGTCTGTCGTAAAAAAGATAAAGAGACAGGAATACAATATTTATTTAGTTGGGATGGCTATATTGGAGGACTTACCCCATTATTGGATAAATACGGGAAACCAGTTAGTAAGGAAAAGAATGAAACTAAAATAGGAGCTGATTAGGTTTCAGATCCTATTTCGTTTCAATGAAAGTTAACGGATTAAAAATTGAAGAAATTCTATTTCAAAAAGTCACATCGAAAGTATGATGTGACTTCTTTTATTTAATCGGTATGTAATCCAGCAAATATTACCCTTAATCCATATAGAAATTGTTCTTCAAAATCAAAACTATAATGATACTGCTCACCAAAAAATGATGTAAATGCAGTTACTTCTTCGGGAGTGTATGTGAACTGCATTGCACGATGTTCATCTGCTACAAATGATAATACATAGTTGTTAAAAAGGTTACCAGCAACTAGACAGTTTTGATCAGAGACACCGTATTTAGTTAAATTTTCTAAAGTGAATTTCACTGCTTTTAATCTACTCGGTGTAGTTGGCATTGATTGCGCAAAAACTTCTACTGCATCTCGTGTTTTTAATAAGACTCTTCGCACTTCAAATGCTAGAGCTGTTAAAGCTTCCCTAGCATCATCTAATTCTTCAGGTAGCACAATTTCATTATTTAAGTGCTCTGCAATTAAATCATACAAACCCTGTTTATCTTTAATATGCCAATATAAGGATGCGGCTTTGATCTCAAGTTCTTTTGCCAATGTGCGCATCGATAAATTACTTATTCCGTCACGATTTAAAATATCGAGGGATGCTTTTACAATTCCTTCTTTCGTTATCGCCATAAAATCTCTCCAAAAATTTAATAATTGTCATTGACTCTAACAGTGTTAGATGTTACTCTAACGATGTTAGATAACTAACGTTGTTAGACGTTTTTGTTCTCTTATTGTACTAGAAATATAAACTACTTTAAAGTTCAAACAAATTACCTACTAGCTAAATCAAATAAATTTATATATTAAGGCTTGTGAACAATGATTGATAACATTAAAAAGAGATAGGGTGGATATGATGATGAAAAATATGCGCAAGAAAAAAGATGTTGGAATTTATGGGTATACAGCAAAATGGTATGACAAAAACTCACGAAAAAGTCGTCTAACACAAATGCAAGAATATGCAACTGAAATACAATCTTTAGTTCATCATGGTGCAAGGATTTTAGAAGTTGCTCCTGGACCAGGATATCTATCTATTGAGCTTGCAAAAATGGGTTTTGATGTTACAGGAGTAGAGTTAAGTTCAGATTTTGTTAACATCGAAAAAAATAATGCAAAGGAAGCAAATGTTTTAGTAAATTTTAAAGAAGGTAATGCATCAAATCTACCTTGTGATGATAACACATTTGATTTTATTGTTTGCAGTGCTGCATTTAAGAACTTTATGGATCCAGTAAAAGCACTCAAAGAAATGTACCGGGTATTAAAACCAGGTGGAACATCACTTATAATCGATATGAATTTTAATGCAACTGCACAAGATATTGAAGGTGAAATTAGAAAAACTGGAATGAAGGGGTTTGATAAGTATTTTGTTAAATTTGCATTTAAAACTTTCTTGAAAAAAGGTGCTTATACAAAAGAAAATTTTGAGATGTTTTTAAATGAAACTCAATTTAAGAATTATAATATTAAGCAAGAGGGTATTAGTTTATATGTATATCTTTATAAATGATCAGGTTATTAATTGAATTTTATTATTTTTCGAGTTACAAGACTATTAATCTTAATGAATATTTTTCTATATAATTTAAAGGATCTTTTGTTTTAATTCCCCATTTAAATTCTAGATTGTTATAATAAACATAAATAATCTTAGAAAGTTGGGATCTGTTTGAGAAAATATCTTCTATATATATTGTATTTTAAGCTAATATGGGATCTCATTCATTATGTTTATAAGGTCTGGGGAGAGTATAAACCGCTAAATCTAGGTTTTGATACTATATCAATATTCATCGATTTATTTATTATTTTGATTTTATTAAAAACAAAAAAGTCTAGAAAAAGTTTTTCAAAATTTGAGCATTTCTATAACGAGGCTTTTAATTGTGATGAAAGAAAAGAATATGAAAAAGCACTTCAAATAAGAGAAGAAGGTCTAAAACTACAATCACTTACTAATTTACAACGTGCAGAATTATATGTTGGTAATGGAGGAACATATTCTTATATAAAAGATTATAAGAATGCTACCAACAGTTTCGATAAAGCTTTTGAGCTAGTTAAACTAGAGAAAATACCTTATGATGAACAGTATAAAGTAATTATTGATTGCTACGTAAAAGCAAATCGAAAAGAAGATGCCATAATATTAGTTGAAGCTTTGTTAGAAAGACAATCTTACAATAAAAAATTCATTAGATTACAACCTATAATGGATCAATTATTAACTTAATCATAATATCACTAATGCTATTAATGCGATTCCGTTTTAATAGAGATAAATTTAAAAAGTCGATTCCTCAATGGAAATCGACTTTTTTATTGATAACTATCATATATTATTCATAAAATTTTGTTTCTCTAAATATTCTAGTACTGTTTGTGAATATTCATGATGTGATTCTTGTGTATACTTTGCAATCGTATAAATTTGAGCTAAATTCTTTAATCCTAGTCGCTCTGTCATTTCTTTAAGCTTTGGAACGTCCATGTAACGTTGCCAGCCTTTTTCATTTCTTTCTTTATAGATTTCAAGAATATCTTCATCTGAATAATCATTATATTGTTCATAATGAACTAGACCTTGTCTTGGAAGTCGGTCACGTAATGCTGGATTTTCTTTTGGATAGCCTAAAGAATAACCTACAACTGGTACGACATTTGGTGGTAAGTTTAGGATTTCACCAATTTGATTACAATTTGCTAGGGTAGAGCCCATGTAGCATAGACCAAGACCTGCGTTCTCAGCTGCTAAAGCACAGTTTTGGGATGCCAATGTAGCATCAATGGCACCAATCATAAAGCTCATGAAATTATCAAAATGTACAGGTGCATCATTTAGCGTAAGCCACTTTCTCATTCGATTAAAATCCACACAAAAAGTTAAAAGAATAGGTGCATCAATAACCATTGATTGCTCCATATGTGCAGAATATAATTTCTTTCTAATTTCCTTGTCTTTTGTGACAATAATCGAATAAGATTGCATATTACCACTTGAAGACGCACGAATACCTGCATCTAATATTTGATCTAACAGTTCTTGGCTTATTTCCTTATCCTCATATTCTCGAATTGATCTGTGGCCATGTAATACATCGTTAAATTCCAAAACCTTCACTCCTCATATAAAACAGATTTCATTAGAAATAATAAGAAAAATACAAAAAATCGACATATAATTTAAAATTGTAATTATTTCTGAATAATCAAATTATAAAGTAAAGATATCATAAAAAAAAGTTATCGTATACATATTTGTACTTTTTAAAAAATTTAGGAAAAATTAAACAAATTAATATTTTTTTAGAATAGTAGAGATTTGTAACAATGTCTAAAAATGTCAAATTATTACTTACAAGTAGATTAAGGGTTAATAGATTGATTTATTTAATTAACGAGTAAATTGATTAATTAAAATATAAAATGATATGAGTCTAGAGAAAATGGTTGAATATGGTAATAAATCAGTCAAACAATAGGGAGCCAAGATATAAATTGAATATAAAATAAATTAAGCTCAGCATACTATTTTAGACTGAGCTTAATCCTTTAATATCAATTTTTTAAACAATCTAGTTCTATTCTAACTTTAAATTCTTAAATTCAATTCGATATAAATCACGACGTCGATCACGTAATTGCCGAACTGATCCCGTATTTCGAGAACGTCTTAATTTTTCAAGGTCAACATCTCCGACTACGACAGTATCAACATTTGCATCACATTCACCTACAATGCCATCTCTTGCGAAGCCAAAATCAGAAGGGGAGAAAATACCAGATTGTGCATATTGAATATCCATGTTTTGTACATGTGTTAAGTTCCCAACTGTTCCTGCGATACAAGTATATACTTGGTTCTCGATTGCTCTTGCTTGAGCGCAATAACGAACACGGAGATAACCTTGACGATCATCCGTACAAAATGGGACGAAAATGATATTTGCACCTTGATCAACTGCAATTCGAGCAAGTTCTGGAAACTCTATATCGTAGCATATTTGGATAGCGATTTTTCCACAATCTGTATCAAATACATGGATTTCGTTACCTTCAGAAATTCCCCACCATTTTCTCTCATTAGGAGTTGCATGAATTTTTAATTGCTTTTCAATCGTACCATCGCGTCTAAAGAGATAAGCAACATTGTAGATATTTCCGTCTTCTTCAACGAAGTGAGATCCCCCCACAATATTGACATTGTAGCGTACAGCAAGTTCTGTAAAAAGTTCGATATATTGCTCTGTATATGTTGCAAGCCTACGAACGGCCTGATCAGGGCGTTTTTCTTCTAGAAAAGACATTAATTGTGTTGTAAACAACTCTGGGAAAACAGCAAAATCCGAACCGAAGTCAGCGGCGACGTCAACATAATACTCGATTTGCTTCGTAAAATCAGAGAATGAATCGATTTTTTTCATCATGTATTGTATTGCGCATATTCTAACTGGGAATGATGCACGATAAACACGTTTAGATTTTGGAAGATAGTCAATATTACTCCATTCCATCAAAGTGGCAAATGAATCTGATGCTTTATCATCCGGAAGGTAACGTGTATTAATCCGTTTAATTGTAAAACCTTCCATTAATTGAAATGATAAAACAGGGTCATAAATACTATGTTTTTCCACTGCTGCTACATATTCACGTGGTGACATTTCATCTCTATGTTTATGATAATTTGGAATTCGACCACCAATGATAATACTTTGCAGATTTAATTGTCGAGCCAATTCCTTTCGCGCTTCGTAAAGACGATGGCCAATTTTCATACGACGGTATTCAGGATCAACCATTACTTCAATTCCATATAAATTAAATCCATTCGGATCATGGTTTGTAATATAACCATTATCAGTTATAACGTTCCAAGTATGCTGGTCATCATATTCATCGAAGTCAACCATTAAACTTGAACAAGAACCAATAATTTTATCTTCATACTCTACACAAAACTGGCCTTCAGGAAAAATGCGAATATGACTTTCTAATTGTTCGCGTTTCCATCCTTCCATACCAGGAAAACAACGGTTTGATAACTTCATAATTTCACTAATATCTTCCATACGTATATTTCGAACTTCAATTTTCTTCTCGTATTTTGACATATCTGTCTCTGACATAATCTCACGTCCTAAATATAAATGTCTCGCTTACTAATGGACCATAAAACTGTTTATGGATTTGCGATACTTACAGTTAGGATACCCATAATTTACCTTTTCAATATGTTCTAAAAAAGAGATTTCTATTTACAGCTGATTTAATGAAAATAAAAAAAGAGCCATATTTAATCGACTCGTTATTAACTACATAGAATCGTTTTACTAAGTACGATTATTACGAAATGCATTCGGTGAAACGCCTTCCATTTGCTTAAAAACTTTACCAAAATGATTTTGATAGTTAAATCCTACGGCAATCGCTACTTCTAATATAGACTTATCAGTTTGAAGTAATAATTTTTTACTTTCGTTTATTCTAATTTTATTTAAATTATCGTTAAATGACATCCCTGTTTCTTTATTTAATTTTTTGGAAAGATGAGAAGGGCTTATATTAAATTTTTGAGCTACATCTTGTAATGTAATGCTTTCATAAAAGTTTGCATTTATATAATGAATTATTTTTTTTATTAAATTAGAGTAATTTGGATTTGAAAAATGGATGATGCATTCTGAAAATTTTACAATCATTTCTTTCATTAGTTTAAAAATATCAAGTTTCGAAGTTAAACTTTCTACTAAATTTATATATTTATCTGCTAATGTTCTCGCATATTCATTATCTGTACCTGAATCAATTGCGTATTGAGAGATGATCCCACATGCAGCTATAAAATGATTTTTCATTGATCTTAAAGAATCTCCTTTTGCCAACTCGATTTGATCGAAAGATTGAAGTACTTTAGTAAAATCAAATCTTTTTTCTAATTCCCAAAATTTTCCTTCTACCAAAATCGATTTAAATTCTTCAAATTCCTCGGAACTAGCATGTAAAGATTCATTTTCATAATAAAGCTCAATTAATGAAACGTCGGGAACAAACGGAGATTGATTTTCTTTTCCTTCAAGATGATACAGTTCTGGTTCAGTGAAAGCAACATTAGAATAGGGCTCGATGATCCATTGAAATAATTTCAAAAAATGCTCCGATTTAGTATAAAGATCTGTTTCTGATGGTGCATCAAAACGGTTTAATCCAATATTTGAGCCAAAAATTATTAGCAAAATTTCATCTTTGTTTTTGATTAAAAAAACATGATATAAGAGAGTTTCTTGCCAATAAAGTTTAAAATAATTATTTTTTGATTCTAAAATAGAATCAAAATTCTCTTTTATTGTTTCAAGCGCGTCCATGAAGATATTATGCTGGTCATTTTTATATGTAGGTGAAGAAAAAGAAAAAACGATATTGAAATCAAGATCAATTCCTATAATGTCTAATCCAGAAACGATCTGGAAGCTGTTAATCTTCATTTTTAGTTCTTGTATATTGATGTGTTTAAAATTTTTCAAAATAGAACCTCACAATTTTATGCATTTTTTTATCAAAATGAACAAAAAAATATCAAATTACTCTTTTCAATTATTATATATTTTAGACACAACGAAATGAAAGGGTTTCCACAGTTTGATAATTTTACTATTTGAAAAAAGTTGATAGTTTAACCGAATATGCAAAAAAATTAACTTTGTTTACTAAAACAATGAAAGTAGGGGACTTTATGAATTTAATACCAAAGATTAACGGTAAAATTGAAATGAATGAAAAGGGTTGTTTCGCTTTAAAAGATACACTTTCTATTAGAAATAAAGACTTCATTGATGCTGGGATCGAGGTATTTTCAGACAGAATAAAGTCAAAATGTGACATTTTAGTGTCGGAAACCGATTTAAATACAAATGCTGATATTGAATTAATAAAAGATCTAACAGTTGAAAAAAATGGTTATAAAGTTGATATTTCGAATGATCAAATAAGAGTTTTCTCAAATGATGATTCTGGAATAAACAACGCTCTTACGACTCTATATGTATTGATTGTCGAAGCAGTCAAAACTTCTAATCAAAAACTGGACGGCGTTATTTTTTCAGATTATCCGAAATATAAGCATCGAGGATTACTTGTAGATGTTAGTAGAAATTTCTTCGACGTAGATGTAATGAAAAAGATGATCGAAGAAATGTCGTTAAATAAATTAAATGTGCTTCACTGGCATTTATCCGATGACCAAGGTTGGAGAATTGAATCAAAAGTATATCCTAAATTAACTGAAAATCAAGAATATTATACGCAAGATGAGATAAAAGATGTAATCAAATATGCCGAAGCAAGAGGGGTTGAAGTTATACCAGAAATAGATATGCCAGGACATGTTACTGCCATGTTAATCGCTAATCCAAGTCTTAGCTGTTTTGAGGAAAATATAGAATTAGCAAGTAGTGCTGGTGTGTATAAGACAGTTCTTTGTCCTGGAAAAGAATCAACATATACTTGGATATTTGCTCTATTAGATGAAATCGTTCAGCTTTTCCCTTCATCTAAATTCCACATAGGTGGAGATGAAGTTCCAAAAACAAATTGGAAAACCTGTCCTCATTGTTTAGCACTTATGAAAAAAAATAACATCCATAATTTTGATGATCTACAATATGCATTTAGTAAACGAATAACTGATCATTTAACTCAACATGGTAAACAAGTCATTTGTTGGAATGAAACTTTACGATCTAAAGAGGTTGAAAACAAACTGACAACACAATATTGGGTTGAATTTACTGAAGAAAGCTATTGCAAGTCATACTTTGAAAATGGACAAGAAGTCATTTTCTCTGAAATGTTTAATTGCTATTTTGATTATCCATATTCAATTGTAACTTTACAAAAGACTTATGATTATAATCCAAATCCTGCCTTAAATGCTTCAAACGTGTTAGGAATTGAAGGCGCAATTTGGACTGAAAGGGTTACTACTCCCGAAATATTAGAATATATGATTTCACCTAGAATCAATGCACTTGCAGAATCAAGTTGGACAATTGAACGAAATTATGAGGATTTTTTAATTCGTTTAAAAGCATATATGGAAGAGTTAAACTTAATTACTTTAAATCATGCCTCATTTGAAGCAGCAACAATTAACGGAAAGGCTGCACAGGAAGAGGCTAAGCAGTTCTTAATGATGATGTTTCAGTTTCTTCAAAATAGCGATATTGACATGGGGTTAGATGAAAAAGAAAAACAAGTGATGATATCTAAGTTTTTAAATAATATTTTTGACGAAGAAACAGCAGCGGAACTATTAAAGCAAACAATGTAATCATTAAGATATGGGGAGCGGGATTATGGGGAAAAATTCAATTTTAAATGAACGAATAGTTGTAGAAAAAAATGCGAAACCGAAAAATACTTTTGTTACAAAAAAATCAGAGCGTTTCATGTACAGCTCATATTTCTTTGGTCAAAATATAATTTTCTTCATTGTATCTTCATTTTTAGCAGTTTATTATACTAGTGTTTTAGGAATTAGTGCAACAACTGTAGGAAGTATACTTTTACTAGCAAGAATCTGGGATGCATTTGTTGATCCAACGCTTGCTACAATTATAGAACGATTAAATTTAAAGAGTGGTAAATTTAAACCTTGGGTAAATCTAGCATCAATTACTGTACCTATTATGACTTTTCTTTGTTTCGGATTTAGTGATCAATTACTTGCAGCTTCTGAAGGTGTACGTATAGGATATGCAGCTATCACTTATTTAATATGGGGTACACTTTATGCTGCTGCAGATGCACCTGCTTTCGCATTTTCGACGGTTATTACTCCTAATCCTGAAGAACGAACAGTTCTACTAGCAAACAATCAAATTACAGGGATTGTCGGTATACTTGTAGCAGTAGCTGCATTCCCAAGCGTATTAAGGGCTACTAATAATAATTACATGATTTCAGTATTAATCTTTTCAATCATTGCATTTTTAGTCATGTCATTGACAAGATTTGTAAAAGAGCGAGTTATATCAAATAAAAAAGAACCAGCAATCAAAGAAATTTTGCATTCACTATTAAATAATAAATATTTAAAAACAATCGTAATCGTAAATATCATTGCAAACGGCGTTAACTTTACTAACACTTTAGCACCTTTCGTAGCTACTGATATTTATAAAGACGCAACTAAAGTTTCACTAATCCTTGGAATTGGTATTCTACCTGTAGTTCTAGTTGCTCCTTTTGTTCCAAAGTTAGTAAACAAATATGGAAAGATTAAACTTATGTCTTTTGCTTTAGGGGCAAATGCATTACTATCAATAGTCACATACTTTGTTGCATACGAAAATTTCGGATTATTTTTAGGCGTTTCAGTTCTTAAAGCAATGTTAATCGCACCACAGCTTGTTATTTATCCAATGTTCTTTGCTGATTCAGTTGAGTATGATTGCTATAAAAATGGTACACGTTTTGAAGCAGTTATATTTGCAACGCAAACATTCAGTTCTAAAATTATTGGAGCAATTTCCGGAGGACTTGGTATGTGGATCATAGGTATTGCAGGCTATAAAGCCGCAACAAATGGACATGCCGTAACTCAAACTGCTACTACTCTAAAATCCTTATGGGCGACATTTAATCTAGGTGGAGCAGTAGGATGTATAATTGCATTATTCATCTTCCTTAAGTTCTATGACTTATCAGAAGAACAAGTTAAAGAAATGGCACTTGCTAATCAAAGTAAAATCTAAAGAGTTATATAGTTGAAAGATAGATATATGCTGTTATTGGTAAAAAGGACATTTTTTAATCAAAATGTCCTTTTTATTTGTATTGTTTTTGTATCCTCATGAGGAGTTTATGAGTAAGTAAACAAGCATAAAACTGGAATGTATTTACTCATAAGAGACTCATGATTAAATAAACATGGAAAAATCAGAAAAGTAGTTACTCATAAGAGGTTCATGGGTAAGTAAACAAGCTATAAAGTGAAATATACATACTCATACCTGTTGCCCATTCTAGGATTAATGCAAGGTAAAATCATAAGGTACTAAAATCCAAATCCTGATCGAATTTTTTATTTGCTCCATTTTTATATCCCTGGAATACTATTTTTGAAAAGTACTGAACTTTAGTAAATGTTAATAAAGTTGTAGCGTCATACACCAATTAGTAATATTGTTATGTAAACTAAAACCGTTCACAGAAATTTCATTATCTATTTAAACAAACATTGTTTAGGACATTGACTACTTTCAAAAAATACTTTAAAATTATCTCTAATTCAAGATAGTTGAAAGGGGTTGATATGATTTGAATCAAAATGAAATTTCAACTAATTCGCTCCAGTTATATTCTGAAATATGTAAATCAAATCGATTTTTGACTGATGCTTCTATTAATAATATTAAATGTTTTGGTTTGAATTTGACTGAGTTTGCAGTCTTAGAATTGCTTTATCATAAAGGAGATCAGCCAATTCAACAGATTGGAAAAAGGATATTAATCTCAAGCGGAAATATGACGTATGTATTAGATAAATTAGAGGCAAGGGGATATATTAAACGCGTTCATTGTCCAAAAGATCGACGAGTTATTTATGCAGCTTTGACAGAAGAGGGTAGAAGAGTAATTAGTTGCATCTTTCCGGCTCATAGTGAAATGATTCATAACTTATTTTCTCAACTAAATTCAGCTGAAAAAGATATGTTAATCTATTTATTAAAAAAGGTTGGTTTAAGCAAAAATCAACCTCAATGTTGAGATAACTTAATTCGAACTAAATTAATTAAAAGCTGTCATTTGACGGCTTTTTTTGTTAATGCTGGAAATAATAATAATAATAGACAAATTGTATGAAGAGGTATAAAAAATATGGATGAAAAGTTTAAAGGAAAATCAATTATTATTACCGGTGGTGCGAATGGAATTGGAGAGGGGATTGCATTTGCATTTGGAAAATTAGGTGCAATTGTTTTTATAGCAGATGTTAATGAACAAAAAGGTCATAGAGTTGTCAAGAAAATTGAGGAAAATGGTGGGAGGGCAATATTTTTTAAGACTGATGTCAGTAAAGAGGAAGACATCATAAATCTTATTCGCAATGTCATTGATAACATTGGTAAACTTGATATTTTAATTAATAATGCAGGAATTTCCGCTTTTAAGCCATTTTTAAGTTTATCAACAGATGAATGGGATCAAGTAATTAATACTAATTTGAGAAGCGTTTTTATTTCCTCAAGAGAAGCTGCTAAAGTGATGAATAATGGAGGAAGAATAATAAATATGGCATCTACGAGAGCGATTATGTCGGAGCCAAATTCAGAAGCTTATGCAGCATCAAAGGGTGGAATTGTATCAATTACCCATTCATTAGCAGCATCGCTACAGCCAAATGGTATAACAGTAAACTGCATTAGCCCTGGATGGATTCAAGTTGATCAAAATGAAGAATTAAAAGAAACTGATCATCTTCAACATTGGTCAAATCGAGTAGGTAAGCCTGAAGATATCGCTAAAGCTTGTATTTATTTAGCTGATCCAGAAAATAATTTTATCAACGGTCAAAATATCATAATTGATGGTGGCATGACTAGAAAGATGATCTATGAAGAATAAAAAAGCAAGGAAAGGTTATTTTCCTTGCTTTTTTATTCGTTACTTATTCTCTTTATCTTACTTTCTTGAATCCTTGCTCTAAAAATATATCTTAATAAATATGGTACAACAATAAAGATAAATAGTGTTCTAAATAGTTGATAACACATAATGACAGTTATATCTGCGTCTACTTCTTTTGCAATTAATGCCATTTGATCCATTCCACCAGGTGCTAAACTTAGTAAGGCACTAATATGATCAATGGTGTGAATATGTGTTAAAAATTTACTAGACAATAGCGAAAATGTTAATAAAACGACTCCACTTAAGACTGAAACTAAAACTATTTTTAATTTGTTAGTTAAGTTTTCTGGTTTCAATAATAAGCCAATATAACTTCCCATCATTAGCTGAGAACAATTTAAAATAACAGATGGTAAGGCAGGTCCATGTAGTCCTGATAAATTAAGTATAATGGTAGCGATCATTGGTCCTAAAAGTAATGCAGTAGGAAAATTTATTTTCTTCCCTAGAAGCCCCAGGAGCGTACATGCAATCGCAAAAATAATGATATTTGGAAATAAGCCATGCCAGCTTGCTGAAGTGTGGTGAATGGCTTCTGAGATCGAACTTTTATGTACGTTAAAAAATGGACTGAAAATTAATAATGGGACCATAAAAATAATCATCATAAGCCTAGAAATTTGTAAGAATGTGACAATTGTGAAGTCAATATCTTTAATCTCTTCTGCAAGAGCAATCATTTGACTTAATCCACCTGGAATACTACCTAATAGAACAGTTGGATAATGTATTTTAAATACTTTAGAAATTATAATCGAGATGGTAATTGTAAAAAGGATGAGTAGAAAGGTCATCAAAATCATAGAAGTTAATTGATGTCCGATTTGAATAAACGTAGAAGATGTAAATGATAGCCCAATTGTATAACCGATTATAATCATGGCTGTATCTCGAATTTTACTCGGCCAATACAATTTTATCCCTTTAATTTTAGAAAGTATAAGTACAAAAAACATCGGTCCAAGGAGCCAAGGTATTGGGAGTTTAATCAATTGAAATAAAAATCCACCAATAATTGCTATAATTAAAGTAAATAAAAGCTGAGTCCATTTATTGTCGTTGTAATTTATTACCATAGTTTCCCTTCTTTTCAAATTATAAAATTTTAATGAACAGACCATGTTTACATTTATTCATCGCGCTTGTTATGTTAATATCATTATTGACCTTAAGTTTATGGTATGCAAGGATTTTGCTCGGTTAGTCGTTAGAATATTAAACAGGATAGTAAAACTAAACGGAGGATATATTAAGGATAGTAAATTTTTTACAATTTTTAATTTAAAAACCCTTGCAAATTTTAATTAGAAAGGACTAATTGAATTGGCTAAACAACAAATAGGCGTAATTGGGTTAGCAGTAATGGGAAAAAACCTAGCTTTAAATATTGAAAGTAGAGGTTTCTCAATTTCTGTATATAACCGCTCAGTTGAAAAAACAGAAGAATTTTTAAAAGAAGCAGAAGGTAAAAATGTCGTTGGAACAATTTCAATTGAAGAATTTGTAAATTCTCTTGAAACACCTAGAAAAATATTGATAATGGTAAAAGCAGGAGCACCTACTGATTCAACAATTGAACAATTATTACCTCATCTTGATAAAGGTGATATTTTAATTGATGGTGGAAATACATACTATAAAGACACTCAAAGACGAAACAAAATGCTTTCTGATAGTGGAATTCATTTTATTGGAACAGGTGTTTCAGGTGGAGAAGAGGGAGCTTTAAAAGGTCCTTCAATTATGCCTGGTGGTCAAAAAGAAGCATTTGAACTAGTAAAACCTATTTTTGAAGCGATTGCTGCAAAAGTAAATAATGAGCCTTGTACAACATATATTGGCCCTGATGGTGCCGGTCATTACGTAAAAATGGTCCATAATGGAATTGAATATGGAGATATGCAATTAATCTCAGAAGCTTACTTTTTATTAAAAAATGTACTTGGCTTAAGTGCTGACGAATTACATCATGTATTTAGTGATTGGAATAAGGGTGAGCTTGATAGCTATTTAATTGAAATTACAGCTGATATCTTTACTAAAACAGACGAAGAAACAGGTAAACCACTTGTAGATGTTATTTTAGACAAAGCAGGACAAAAAGGTACAGGGAAATGGACTAGTCAAAGCACACTAGATTTAGGTGTACCTACTTCAATTATTACTGAGTCTGTATTTGCACGTTTTATTTCTGCAATGAAGGATGAAAGAGTAAAAGCAAGTAAATTATTATCTGGTCCATCAACTAGTACATATAATGGTGATAAAGAGCAACTTATTGAAGATGTGCGTAAAGCTCTTTATATGAGTAAAATTTGTTCTTATGCTCAAGGATTTGCTCAATTAAGAGCTGCATCTGATGAGTATAACTGGGATTTACAATATGGTGATATTGCAATGATTTTCAGAGGTGGATGTATTATTCGAGCGGCTTTCTTACAAAAAATTAAAGAAGCTTACGATCTAGATGCAAATCTTTCTAACTTATTACTTGACCCATATTTCAAAGAAATCGTAGAAAGTTATCAAGGTGCATTACGTAAGATTAGCGTAGTAGCAATTGAAGCTGGTGTACCAATCCCATGTTTCTCTGCAGCATTAGCTTATTTTGATAGTTATCGTACTGAAACACTTCCTGCAAATTTAATTCAAGCACAAAGAGATTATTTTGGTGCGCATACTTATGAACGAATCGATAAAGAAGGTAAGTTCCATACTCAGTGGACATAATTTAACATGGTTTTTGAAACATAAAAAAGTTACCCCCTCGCTATTATGAGGAGGTAACTTTTTTTATCGATAAATCGTTTTTAATTTTCATTTAATCGATCAGTAACTGGCCACCATTTGTGACCATCAACTGTCAATAAAGTATCAGCTTCGTTTGGACCCATTGTACCAGAACTATATGTTGTAAGTGGTGCTAAATTATTGTCCCAAGCTTTTGAGATGACATCAACAAAGCTCCAAGAATATTTTACTTCATCCCAATGTGTAAAGTTTGTCCCATCACCTAACATACAATCATAAATTAATCGCTCATATGCTTCTGGTGTATTAACACAATCAACACAATTATTATTAAATGTTAATTGAATTGGCTTTGTGTAGCCTTCTTCTGAGCCAGATCTTTTTGCATTTAATTGCAATGTAATTCCTTCGTCTGGTTGAATATGTATAATTAATAAATTTGGAGACATTGTCTCTTTTGTATTGTAATAAAGATTCATTGGTATATCTGAAAACTGAACAATAATCTTAGTAGATTTTGTCGCCATTCTTTTTCCTGTTCGAATATAGAATGGAACACCAGCCCATCTAAAATTATCGATAAAAAGTTTGCCCGCAACAAATGTTTCAGTTTGTGACTCAGGGTTAACATTGTTTTCATTTCTATATGCTGGAACCTCTTCACTGTTAATTACACCAGCATCATATTGTCCGCGAACAAAGTAATCTTTTACTTCGTTTTCATCAATTTTACGTAGAGCTTTAAATACTTTAACTTTTTCACTACGAATTTCTTCAGTTGTTAATTTAATCGGAGGCTCCATAGCAAGAAGTGCCGCCACTTGAAGCATATGATTCTGGACCATATCTTTTAAAGCGCCAGAATTCTCATAGTATTTTCCTCGGTCTTCAACACCTAGAATTTCACTAGAAGTAATTTGGATATTTGAAATAAATCGATTATTCCATAGCGGTTCAAACATGGCATTTGCAAAACGGATTACTTCAATATTTTGAACCATTTCTTTCCCTAAGTAATGATCTATACGGTAGATTTGATTTTCTGAAAATGCTTCACGAATTTCATCATTCAATTCAATTGCACTCGGTAAATCATGTCCAAATGGTTTTTCGATTACTATTCGACTCCAACCTTCAGTATCAGCCAATCCATTTTGTTTTAACTGTTTAGCAATTGTTCCGAAAAATTCAGGTGCCATTGCAAGGAAGAAAACACGGTTACCAGGAATTAAGTAATGATTATCCAAGTTTGTTAATAAATTTCCTAATTCTATATACGAAGACGGTTCTAATACTTCAAATTGATGGTAATAAAAATGAGATAAAAAGCTTTCAATTTCAGTATCAGATGAAGTAATAGATTGAATTGATTTTTTTACAGTTTCACGAAACTCATCATTTGACCAAGGTCTTCTACCTACACCTACAACCGCAAAACCTTCATCAATTTTTTGGCTCAAAAATAATCTATATATTGAAATAAAAAGCTTTCTTTTTGCTAGGTCTCCTGTTGCTCCAAAAATGACAATAACTGCTTTTGGGTTTACTTTAGTTTTCAATTAATTTACCTCACTTCTTAAACATAAATTACTAACTTATTTTAGTAATAATCAAGGCTGATTATACAAAATATGTAAAATCACTTTCAAAAAAAATATTTTGAAAGCATTTTCATTAATTATTAAAAAATAAATTAAATTTCCAAATTATTCATCTTATATAATAAACAAAACGAACAGATTCGTAAATAAGAGTCTTGATAATATTTAACTTTTTTCTTCTTATTCCCTGTAAACAAAGGGGTTTTAAATGATTTGGAAAATGCAAGTTTTTTCTGAAAATAAATACAAATATGTAATTATTTGGTTAAAAATTAAAAAAAAATTAAAAAATAATAAAGGGAATTTGTCAAAATCTTAGTTTTTTAGTAGAATTGTAATGTACCTTATTCGAAATTTGGAAAATATAGTAAAATTGAAATTGTAAAGATTTCTGTTATACTGTTTTTTATAACTTTTTTTGATTGTAAATTCTGAATATAATCAAAAAGTAAATTATGGAAATGATGGGTAATTTATGAGAGTTCCATCGATATCTTAATAAGCCAAGTAGTGCTTAAACCATTTAAAAAAAATTTAAATGGTTTTGTTATTTTTTGTAAATTAAAAAACTTGGCAAAATTCTACTACAAGGGGGACTTTTATTATGAAAAAAATTGGCTTAGCTTGGCAAATATTAATTGGTCTTGTTATCGGGATCATTGTAGGCGCAATTTTTTATGGAAATCCAAAGGTTGCTGACTATTTACAACCAATCGGAGACATTTTTTTACGTCTGATTAAAATGATTGTAATACCTATCGTTGTTTCAAGTATTATTGTAGGTGTTGCTAGTGTTGGTGACACAAAAAAACTTGGCCGTTTAGGCGGAAAAACGATTCTGTACTTTGAGATTATTACAACAATTGCAATTTTAATCGGATTATTAGTAGCGAATATCGTTAAACCAGGTGCTGGTGTAGATATGAGTATTCTTCACAAAACTGATATAAATACTTATGTTGAAACAGCAAAACAAGTGAAAAGTCATGGGTTTGCAGATACATTTGTAAATATCGTACCGCCAAATATTTTTTCAGCTTTTGTTGAAGGAAATATGTTAGCAATTATCTTTTTCTCAGTGTTGTTTGGTCTTGGGATTACAGCGGTAGGAGAAAGAGGAAAGCCAGTATTAGCATTTTTCCAAGGAACAGCTGATACAATGTTTTACATTACAAATCAAATTATGAAATTTGCTCCATTTGGTGTTTTTGCATTAATCGGAGTTACAGTTTCAAAGTTTGGATTAGAATCTTTAATTCCACTTGGAAAATTAGTCATAACTGTTTATATAACGATGGCATTCTTTATCGTTGTAGTATTAGGCTTAGTAGCTAAAATGGTAGGAGTTAATATATTTAAGTTCATTAAATTAATTAAAGATGAACTGATCTTAGCATATTCTACTGCGAGTTCAGAAACAGTTTTACCTAAAATTATGGAAAAAGTAGAAAAATTCGGAGTACCAAGATCCATTTCTTCATTCGTTATTCCGACTGGTTATTCATTCAATCTTGATGGATC
This sequence comes from Gottfriedia sp. NPDC057948, assembly GCF_042887255.1. NCBI lineage: Bacteria > Bacillati > Bacillota > Bacilli > Caryophanales > Bacillaceae > Gottfriedia > Gottfriedia sp. NPDC057948. Next base: position 94,820 of record NZ_JBHVPN010000003.1, on the reverse strand, counting down.
AACTTTATATCAAGCATTAGCAGCAATTTTCATCGCTCAAATGTATGGTATTCATTTATCAATCACAGATCAAATTTCACTAATGTTAGTTCTAATGGTCACTTCAAAAGGTATTGCAGGTGTTCCAGGCGTATCGTTCGTTGTATTATTAGCAACATTAGGTACAGTAGGAATTCCAGTTGAAGGTTTAGCATTTATTGCTGGTATTGACCGTATTCTAGATATGGCTAGAACTGCAGTAAACGTAGTAGGTAACTCTTTAGCAGCAGTTGTAATTGCTAAATGGGAACGCGAATTTAAACCAGAAGTGGTGAAGAATGATAATAACGTTGCTATGTAACGTATAATATAGGAAAGATATTTTAATTTTAACTCTCAAATAAATTAACTAAAAAACAAAAGCCACATGGAAAAAGAAATTCCTTGTGGCTTTTCTACTTTTAAAGAAGTTTTTTTAAAGGGAAAAGTCTAAAAACATAGAATATTCTTAATTGTGTTTAATTTAAGTGCTAATAACGCGTCCTTTTGGAAGGGAACCAATTAAGGAGGATAAGATGACAAATTTACTAGATATTACGATCGGGAAACTATTAGAAGAAAAAGCGAAATTACATCCTACTCATGAGGCTGTTGTCTATGCGGATAGAGGTTTAAGGATGAATTACGAACAATTTGAAAATCACTGTAGAGAAGTAGCAAAAGGTTTGATGAGTCTTAGAATTCAAAAAGGTGATCATATTGCAATATGGTCTTCAAATACACCTGAATGGCTTACTTCCCAATTTGCAACTGGCAAAATGGGTGGAGTTCTTGTTACAGTAAACACAAATTATCGTACAGCAGAACTAGAATATTTGTTAAAGCAATCTGATTCAACAACGATTATTTTAATGGATCAGTATAAAGATTCTTCATATATTGAAATGCTTTATGAAATTATACCAGAATTAAAGGAGGCTGTTCCTGGAGAACTTCATAGCAGTCGACTGCCATTTTTACGGAACGTAATTGTTCTAGGTGAGAAAAAATATCCTGGAACATTCTCTTGGAATGAACTTATTTCTATGGCTAAAAATACTTCAGACATAGAGTTGGATAAGCGAATTGCAACAATGAGTCCGTACGATGTTATAAACATGCAATATACATCTGGAACGACTGGTTTCCCAAAAGGTGTAATGCTTACACACTCAAATATCGTTAATAATGGGTTCAATATTGCGAATTGTATGGAATTAAAAAAGACAGATCGTTTATGCATACCCGTTCCATTTTTCCATTGCTTTGGATGTGTTTTAGGCACCATGGCTTGTGTTACTGTTGGAGCAACGATGGTACCTGTACAAGACTTCAGTCCAAAGAGAGTACTTCAAACTGTACAAGATGAAAAATGTACTGGATTACATGGAGTTCCTACAATGTTTATCGCAGAATTAAATGAACCTGATTTTTCTAAATATGATTTGTCAACATTACGAACTGGAATTATGGCAGGTTCAAACTGTCCAATTGAGGTTATGAAGGCAGTAATCGAAAAAATGGGTATTACAGAGATTACAATTGCATATGGTCAAACGGAGTCTTCTCCAGTTATCACACAAACTAGAACGAATGATCCAATTGAGGTACGAGTTGAAACGGTTGGTAAGGCATTACCAAATGTTGAAGTGAAAATAGTAGAACCAGGCACTTCAAATGAAGTACCACGTGGTGTACAAGGTGAACTATGTACTAGAGGTTATCATGTTATGAAAGGTTACTACAAAAATGAAGAAGCTACTCGTACTGCGATTGATGAAGATGGTTGGTTACATACAGGAGATTTAGCAATCATGGATGAGAATGGCTATTGCAAAGTTACAGGTAGGCTCAAAGACATGATTATCCGTGGGGGAGAAAATATTTACCCTCGTGAAATTGAAGAATTTTTATATACTTACCCAGATGTGTTAGATGTTCAAGTTGTTGGAGTACCTGATCATGTGTATGGGGAAGAAGTAATGGCTTGCATTATTCTTAAAGAAGGAATAAAAATTACACCAGAGGATATTCGAATGTACTGTAAGGGAAAAATCTCAAAACATAAAATTCCTCGATATATAGAATTTGTAAAAGAGTATCCCATGACTGCCTCTGGAAAAATACAGAAATTCCGACTTAGAGAGCAAGCAGTAGAATCTGTCTCAAAACAAGTTTAATTTATCTGATTTAATCATTGAAGAAATGGCAAAGTGAAACAGAAAGCTTTGCTATTTTTTTCATTAAATATTTGTAAGGAATATTCAAATAATTAATCATGTTATGGTAAAATGTGGAGACAATAAATTTAAAGGGGATACAAATTTGAAAATACGAAAAAAGGAATCTTCATGGCAAACTTTTAAAATAATAGTCTATTCTTTTACAATCGCATTAATTGTTAAGATTTTTATTTTTTCACCCTTTATTGTTCAAGGTGCTTCGATGCAACCCACCTTACATAATCATGATTATTTGTTTGTAAATAAAGCCTCATTTCATATTTCATCAATAAATAGAGGCGAAGTTGTCATTATAAAAAAACAAAATGACCCTAAGTATTATGTCAAAAGAATCATTGGATTGCCAAGTGATAACGTTAATTTAACGAACGGGAACCTATATATTAATGGAAAACATTTAGCTGAAAACTATTTAAATGATCATTTAAAAAATGTCTATAAAGAATATCTTCAATTTAATCAAGTTAAAGTACCTAGCGGGTCGTATTTAGTAATGGGTGATAATCGACTAAATAGTAAAGATAGCAGAAATGGTTTAGGGTATATTAAACAGTCTGAAATAGTCGGAAAGGTTGAAGGAGTTTTTTTTCCTTTTGATCGAGTAAGAATAATACACTAGTAGAAAAAGTAAAATGGAATAAATAGGGATTGTAGAAATTAAAAAAAGGTTTTTCATTAAAATTTCATTTTCATTATATAAAATAAAAAAGTAATAAAATTGATACTTACAGGTATTTTAAGCTTTATTTAAGGAAATAAATCTTAAATATAAGAATAAATTAATCAAAACTGAAAGTAGGAATATATAATGAAAAAAAATGAAGAGCTGTTATTGGAGGAAGAAATTATTCATATTAAGAAGAATAATTGGTTATTAATGATCGTAGCGATCATCACCATACCTTTCTTAGTAATAAATATGTGAAGAAGTAAAGCCTGGAATAGTTAAATACCAGGCTTTTATGCTGTTTAAAATGAAATTAACTATCTTCTCTTTCTAGTAATCTAAAATGACGGCAATTTTATTGACTTCATACCTATCTGGGTATATAGTTCAATTTAACTAATGTAAAAATTTTACTAAGAAAGGAAAGAATTCTATGTCTTATGATGATCAAATAAAAAATAGAGTAAAACGAATTGAAGGGCAACTTAGAGGCATTTTAAAAATGATGGATGAAGATAAAGGGTGTAAAGATGTTATCACTCAATTATCAGCAGTAAGAGCAGCAATGGATCGTACAATAGGAGTCATCGTTAGTACGAATCTAATAGAATGTGTAAGATTAGCTGATGAAAATGGAGAAAGTGCAGAAGAGCTTGTAAAAGAAGCAGTTAACTTATTAGTAAAAAGCAGATAAAAAATATTCGTAAAACTTATCGCTGGCCAAAATATTTCTGAACATCAACTTCTTGAAAGTAGGACCTAAAAAGTAATGTTAAATATTCTAATCATCGTATTAATTGCTTATTTTCTAGTACAAACTTTTCTTCCAATTAAAGGGGTAAAGCAAATTTCAACAAATGAATTAAAAAATGAATTGAAAAGTAAGGAAAAACAATTCATTGATGTTAGAACACCTGCAGAATATAAAGGAAGACATATAAAAGAATTCAAAAATATTCCATTGCATTTGTTAAAGCAAAATTTAAATCATCTTTCAAAAAATCAAGAAACAATTATTATTTGCCAAAGTGGAATGAGAAGTAAAAAAGCATGTAAAGTTCTTAAAAAAATGGGTTATACCAATATTACAAATGTAAAAGGCGGAATGAGCACCTGGTCTTAATAAAGGAGAATAATGAATGAGAGAAATTACAGCAGAAAAACTTGAAGATTTATTAAAGAATGGAAATTCAATTAATATAATTGATGTTCGCGAGGCGGATGAAGTAGCAAACGGAATGATCCCAGGTGCGACGCATATTCCACTTGGTTTAATCGAATTCCGTATGGCAGACCTTGATAAAACTAATGAATACATCGTTGTATGCCATGCTGGTGGCAGAAGTAGTCGAGCAGTACAGTTTTTAGAAAGTCATGGATTTAATGTTGTGAATATGACTGGCGGAATGCTTGCTTGGACAGGAGAAATTGAATAAACAAAATGCAAAAATTGCTTATAAAAGAATATAGGCAATTTTTTTTTTATGTATTGAAAGGTAATAACATACTGAGGTTTATTAGTAGAGAAAACGCAAAAGGATGAAAGGACCTGCAAACTAGGTTTCATGAGGAAGTAAATTAGCAAGAAGATGAGATATAGTGCCTCAAAAAGAGTTCATGAGGAAGTACAAAAGCAAAAAGCAGAGATATAATGCCTCATAAAGAGTTCATGAGGAAGTACAAAAGCAAAAAGCAGAGATATAGTGCCTCATATAGGGTTCATGAGGAAGTTAAAAAAGCAAAAAGCAGAGATATAGTGCTTCATATAGAGTTCATGAGGAAGTACAAAAGCAAAAAGCAGAGATATAGTGCCTCATAAAGAGTTCATGAGGAAGTACAAAAGCAAAAAGCAGAGATAGAGTGCCTCATAAAGGGTTCATGAGGAAGTAAAAAGGCAAAAAGCAGAGATATAGTGCCTCATAAAGAGTTCATGAGGAAGTACAAAAGCAAAAAGCAGAGATATAGTGCCTCATAAAGGGTTCATGAGGACGTAC